>CANNAV010000151.1 GCA_947502585.1 uncultured Pseudovibrio sp. | reverse complement strand
AATTTGATTATTTGAAAACTGACTTTAACTACAATAACCCTTATATTACAATGACTAATGCTTCTACACAATGGAAGCAGAGCCGACCATCTTCCAACGGATGTTCCTGGACTTACAAGGCTACGAAAAATTCGCTTGAGTACCATTCCTACAGAACGGAAGTAGAGCCACTTGACGATGGTCAATGTGAGAAGTGCAGAGCCAAGCTTACATAACAATGCCGGGTAAGGTTCGTCTCCATTGGAGTTTATGGTGTCGTTTAAATCAATTCTCCGTTTTTTGGCAAGTATCGCGCAGCAATGCGCGGTCAACGCCGTTGCTGCAGGCGCTCGTACGAAGCAAGCACTAGTTGACGCCCCCACTCTCAGATTTGAAAGTACCATTAAAGACAAACGTCTGATTGCTCCGTCAGGCATGGTCTATGTCTCCAACACCTTAAAAGACATTGGTTCGGCAACACTCCAGATCACAGGAGGGACTCGGATTGCCCTCTATTTTCGCCAGTACGGTTTGAGGAATGAGTTATGCGAGGCATTGGTAAGGTCAGTCTGATTGGCGCAGGACCAGGTGATCCGGACCTCCTGACAGTGAAAGCTCTGAAGCGGATTCAGGACGCTGAAGTCGTTGTTTACGATCGTCTGGTCTCTCAGGAAATTATGGACCTGGTTCCGCCCAGGACAGCTCTGTACCCAGTCGGGAAGAGGCCAAAGCGCCATCCAGTTCCTCAGGCCGAAATCAACCAGTTGCTCGTTGATCTCGCCAAAGAAGGTAAGCGTGTAGTGCGCCTAAAAGGCGGGGATCCGTTTATTTTCGGCCGCGGCAGTGAAGAAGCTGCTGAACTGGTCATTGCCGGCGTGGATTATGAAGTCGTGCCAGGAATCACAGCTGCACAAGGCTGTGCCTCAAGCCTGAACCTGCCACTTACACATCGCGGCCTTGCAACTGGGCTGAGATACGTAACCGGTCATTGCCAGAAAGATGTACCCCTCAATTTGGACTGGGCCAGCCTTGCCGAGCCTGACACTACCCTTGTGGTCTACATGGGCCTTGCAGCTATTGGCGAGATCACCACCAGACTGGTGGAACACGGCATGCCTGCGGATATGCCTGCTGTTGCGATCTCGAAGGGTACAACATCGAAAGAGCAGAAAGTGTTCGGCACACTCACCACAATCGGTGAGCAGGCCAGGGCAGCTGAACTGCCAGCGCCGACACTGTTCATAATTGGTGATGTTGTGGGCCTGAAAGACTCTCTGGAGCTGCCTTCCTGTTCCGACAATGGCAAAAAATGGTGCGATAGACCTCATCTGGAAGTTATCAATGGTTAAGACAGGCCAGATAGCACAAAACCAGTTGCGTTCTTTTCTGAAGGCCGGGTTGCTGGCGCTTCCGTTTCTGACTGGAGCACACCCTGGAGCACTGGCCGACGAGGACGTTCTTAAAGAAGCAGCCCGGGACAAGCTTGCAAATTTCGTGCAGCAGGACTGCGGGTCCTGCCACGGTCTGACGCTCGAAGGCGGCCTTGGAAGTCCACTTCTCCCGGAAAACCTGGAGCATATGGACGCTGATGTCATTCGGGACGTGATCCTTGGCGGACTGCCGGGAACGGCAATGCCCTCCTGGCTGGGACTTTTGAACGAAGAAGAAGCGGCCTTCATTGCTGAAGGTCTTAAAACAGGAGCATTCAGGTGAAGATGTTTTTTGCTGCCGCAGCCTGGGGAGCGGGTCTTTTACTTGCTTCTGCAGCCAATTCTGACGACCTGCGCGGCACGGGCGATCTGGGTCTGATTATCGAACGCGCCACAGGAACAGCCCTGATCGTTGAGAGCACAGATCGCACTGTGCTGGCCCAGGTGGAAGGGTTAGGTAACCTTTCGCACGCCTCCGTCGTTTACTCGCGGGATGAGCGTTACGCATACGTGTTTGGTCGCGACGGTGGCCTGTCCAAAGTCGATATGCTCACCGGCAAGCTTGCTGACCGCGTCATGCAGGCCGGCAACTCCATCGGCGGTGCTGTTTCCGATGACGGTAAGCTGATCGCAGTCGCCAATTACAAGCCAGGTGGTGTGAATGTGTTTGATGCGGAAACTCTGGAGCTGGTCTCCGAAGTGCCTGCAATTTACGACGAAGAAGGCAACCAGTCCAAGACCATTGGTCTTGTGGATCTGCCGGGTCGCCGCTTTGCATTTTCCCTTTGGGATGGCGGGCAAACATGGATTTTAGATTATTCCAGCGGCCTGACGCCTAAGATTACCAGGCTCAAAGACATTGGTGCATTCCCATATGATGCTCTGGTCTCGGGCAATGGTCGCCACTACATCGTTGGCTTGTTTGGTGATGACGGACTTACCCATGTGGACCTTTGGAAAGAGCCGCTGACGGTTGAGCGCATCATGGAGGGCTACGGCAAGGGGGAAGAGCCTCTTCCGGTCTACAAGATGCCACATTTGGAAGGTTGGGCGAAAGCCAATGGTATGTATGCGCTGCCAGCCATCGGTCGCCATGAAGTGTTGTTTATGGATGAACGGGATTTTACTGAAGTCGATCGTGTAAAAGTGCATGGTCAGCCAGTGTTCGCCATGGCGCGTCCTGATGGTCGCCAGATCTGGGTTAACTTTGCGCCTCCGCACAACGACACCATTCAGGTGATCGATATTCTGGAGCGCAAGGTCATCAGGACGATGAAACCGGGACCGGGTGTATTGCATATGGAGTTTACTCCACGCGGCAACGAAGTCTGGACGTCTGTTCGTGACAAGAACGAAGTTCATGTCTACGACACAACGGATTTCTCCCTGAAAAAAGTTTTGCCAGCCGAAAAACCAAGCGGCATCTTCTTTACTTCACGGGCACACCAGCTGGGGCTTTAGCCCCGGCGTTCCAGGGGCGGCATAGGCAGCCCGAGCGATTGGGAGTTTGCGATATGGGCGCACAGCTGAGTGATATTGATCTCGCGTTAGTGGAAAAGTGGCAGCATAACTTTCCGCTTGTCCCCAGACCATTCAATCTTATAGCCCGAGAAATCGGTAGGTATGCTTTGGATGCGATCAACGGTTACGAACGGCTGGTCGCAAATGGCGTCATTTCGCGCATTGGCGCGGTATTGGCTCCAAACACAGTAAGCGCGAGTTGTCTGGCCGCTGTGTCTGCGCCTCCGCACTTTGTGGAAACGGCGGCGCATATCATTAACGATGAGCCGGGGGTCAACCACAACTACCTGCGTGAGAATCATCTCAACATCTGGTTCGTGGTTGTTGAACGGGATCGGGTGACTTTGGAGGCTACACTCACCCGGATTGAGCAGGCGACCAACCTGTTGGTTCACGCTTTTCGGATGGAAAAGGCCTTCCACCTGGATCTGGGGTTTTCTTTGACAGGGCAGCGCCAGGAAAAGAAGACCCCTATGCTACCACCTGTCGATATGTCAGTGCTGGAGCCGGATGACAGCAACCTTCTGGAAAAACTATCTGATGGGCTTCCGCTCTCGGACCGCCCGTTCCTGCGTATTGCGCAGAAACTGGGCCGCTCCGAAACCTGTGTGCTTGAACGGCTGAATGTGCTAAAGAATGCTGGTATCATTCGCCGGTTCGGCGTGGTCGTGCGCCATCGGTCCATTGGTTACAGGGCCAATGCTATGTCGGTCTGGAATGTTCGTGATGAACATATCGATGACGTGGGTGCCCTATTCTCTGCTGATCCGATGGTGAGCCTCTGCTACCAGCGCAACAGAGTGATGCCGCTCTGGCCGTACAACTTGTACACCATGACCCATGCGAGCACCCGTGAAGAGGCGCTTGAGGCCATTAATCGGCTTTCCAGCATGGCAGCGCATCATGTGATGAGCAGCGACGTGCTGTTCTCCACCAAATGCTTCAGGCAGCGTGGTGCCCGTCTTTCCAGCTTTGTCGGAGTAAGTGCATGACCACTGATATCGCTCACCTGAATGAAACGGTGCGGGTGCATCTGGATGATCTGGACCGTAAGCTGATCAATCGCTTGCAGGGTGGCTTGCCGATTGTCTCCAAGCCGTATGCAGCTGTTGCTGAAGAACTTGGAATTGAGGAGGAACTGTTGCTTAAACGCCTGCAATGGCTCTTAAAAACGGGCATTCTCACCCGTTTCGGCCCGATGTTTGACGTTGCGCAAATGGGCGGGGCATTCTGCCTGTGTGCCATGGCTGTGCCGGAAGAGCGTTATGACGAGGTGAGCGAACAGGTGAACGCGCTGAGCGAGGTTGCGCACAACTATGCCCGTGAGCATGAGTTGAACATGTGGTTCGTTCTGGCCACGGAAACCCCGGAAGAAATTGAGACTTGCGGGAAACGCATTGAGGGGCTGACCGAAATTCCGGTGCGGCTGTTCCCAAAGGAACGTGAGTTCTTCATAGAGTTTAAGGTGAACGTATGAGCACGCATAATATCGAGGCGTTCTCCGAATTTGACCGTGCTCTGGTGACAACGCTGCAAGACGGATTGCCGCTTGTTTCCGAGCCATACGCGCTGATTGCTCGCCAGCTTGGCGTGAACGAAGAGATGGTGCTGGACCGCATCGCATCCATGAAAGAAAACGGTGCAATTCGTCGTATTGCGGCTGTGCCAAATCACCGCGCCCTTGGAATGCATGCAAACGGCATGTCCGTCTGGAATATCGTTGATGAAGACGTTGAGTGCATTGGACAAATGATGGGTTCTCTGGACTTTGTGTCCCATTGCTACCAGCGTCCGAGATGGCTGCCTGCATGGCCTTATAACGTGTTCGCCATGGTGCACGGAAAGACTCGCGAAGACTGTGTGACTTTAGTCAAGGAAATAGAGGCGCTCATAGGGACATCATGCAATGGAAATGATGTCCTGTTTTCGACAAAAACCCTAAAAAAAACAGGACTTAGACTTCGTCGCAGAGGGGAGAGCCCGCGTGTTTCGTCTGACCCATTATCTCAAAGCTCTGGCTGATCCGTATCCACTTCCACCAACACGCAGACCTTCTGGTCCGGTCGTAATCTGGAACCTGATCCGCCGTTGTAATCTGAAGTGTAAGCACTGTTACACAACCTCAGGCGATGTAAATTTTCCCGGCGAGCTTTCAACCAGGCAGGCCTATGAGGTTATTGATGACCTGAAGAGCTTCCGCGTCCCGGTTATCATCTTCTCAGGTGGTGAGCCGCTGATGCGCCCGGATATGCTGGAACTGTCAGCCCACGCCAGGCAGCTTGGTTTTTATACCGCCTTGTCCACCAACGGCACACTTATCGACAAAGATATGGCGCATAAGATTGGTAGGGTTGGTTACGAATATGTCGGTATCTCATTGGACGGCATCGGCAAAGTGCATGATAACTTCCGCGGTATGGATGGTGCGTTTGACCTGTCGTTGCAGGCGGTGCGTTATCTGCGAGAGGAAAACGTGAAGGTTGGCCTGCGTTTTACACTGACAGAAGACAACGCCGACATCCTGGATGATTATCTGGGCCTGTGCGCCCGTGAGGAAGTTGACAAAATCTACCTGTCCCATCTTGTGTACGCAGGCCGGGGTAACAAGAACCGTGGCGATGATGCGCACCTGAACGTGACCCGCAAAGCCATGAGCCACCTGATTGAAAAAGCGTGGGAAGATGTGCTGACTGGCAAACCTAACGAATACGTGACCGGAAACAACGATGCAGATGGCATCTACCTGTTACTATGGGTGCGTGAGAACATGCCGGAAAAAGCAGGTTATCTGGAAGATATGCTGGAGCGTTGGGGTGGCAACGCTTCCGGTGTCAACATCGGCAACATCGATAATACGGGCAAGGTGCATCCGGACAGCTTCTGGTGGCACTACACCATCGGCAACGTGAAAGAACGCAAGTTTTCCGAGATCTGGCAGGATGTATCCGATTCGGTCATGGCAGGACTGAAGCAGACCCCGCGCCAGATCAAAGGCCGCTGTGGTTCCTGCCAATATTTCAACATCTGTAACGGCAACACGCGCGTGAGAGCGCTGCAGCTGACCGGTGACCCTTGGGCGGAAGATCCATCCTGTTACCTGACCGATGAAGAAATCGGCATTGAGAAGGCATATCACCAGCGCATTGAGACAACACCATTCCGGGGAGCTCGTCATGAAGCCAAACATATTTATGGCTAAACCCGCCGGAATTTTACTGGCAACCTGTATGCTGGCAGGCGTTGCGGACGCACGTGGTAAAAAACCTGAACTCTATCCGGTTTCTGATGCCACAAAAGGCACCTATCAGGCACTCTGCGCGGAGTGTCATGGTGGCGACCGTTATGGCGGTACAGGCCCTGCGCTCATACCCGAAAGCCTGACGCGTCTGGGCGTAAGTGCTGCGACGTCGACAATTAAAGATGGCCGCGTTCAAACTCAGATGCGAGCCTTCGCAGATCAGCTTGACGATCAGCAAATTGCTGATCTGGTGAATCTGGTGAAGACCCCATTGGGCGGGATGCCGGTTTGGGGCGAAGCGGAAATCAACGCGACCCGCGTGTTCAACAAGAACTACAAGCCCGTTGAAAAGCCTGTCTATGACTCCGATCCACTGAACCTGTTCGTGGTTGTTGAGACTGGTGATCACTACGCCACCATCATGGATGGTGATACGTTCGAGCCGCTGACCCGGTTCAAAACCCGGTTTGCGCTGCATGGCGGCCCTAAGTTCACACCGGATGGACATTACGTGTTCTTCATGTCCCGTGATGGCTGGATCACCAAGTACGACATGTGGGCGCTGAAAGTGGTTGGTGAAGTGCGCGGCGGCATCAATGCCCGCAACGTCGCGCTTTCCCGCGATGGCAAGCACATCGCACTGGCAAACTACCTGCCACACTCACTTGTGATGCTGTCTGCAGAAGACCTTTCCGTTGAGAAGATCTTCGAGGCGGAGTCTTTAGGCGGCGAAACCACACGTGTTTCTGCTGTTTATCAGGCGCCACAACGCGACAGCTTCGTTGTTGCCATGAAAGATGTGCCTGAAGTCTGGGAAGTAGCGACCAATCCAAATGCAAAGCCTGAGTTTGATGGCTATGTTGATGCGGAGACATACGGCAAGGATGGTGCGAAACCAACATCCGAAGGCTTGTTCGCTCTGCGGCGTATTCAGGTTGAAGCGCCGATGGACGATTTCTTCTTCGACCAGTCCTACAAGCACCTGATGGGATCGTCTCGCGACGGTAAGAGCGGTGTTGTAGTGGACATGGATGAAGGTGCGACCATTGCAAAAATCCATCTGCCGGGCTTCCCGCATCTGGGCTCCGGCATCAGCTGGGAGTGGCACGGCAAACCCGTGATGGTGACGCCGCACCTGAGCGAGAGCAAATTTTCTGTGATCGATATGTCAAACTGGTCCGTACTAAAGACACTTAATACCGCAGGGCCGGGCTTCTTCATGCGGTCTCACGAAAACTCTAGGTACGCCTGGGCAGACGTGTTCTTTGGTCCCAATAAGGACCATATCTACGTGATCGATAAAGAGAAACTTGAGATCGTGAAGACGCTGAAACCGCTACCGGGTAAAACCGCTGCTCATATTGAGTTTGACCGCGATGGTAGTCACGCCATTCTCTCTGTCTGGGAAGATGACGGCATGATCATCATTTACGATGCGAAGACACTTGAAGAAGTGAAGCGTATTCCAATGAGTAAGCCATCTGGAAAGTACAATGTCTGGAACAAGATCACCTTTTCCGCTGGCACCAGCCACTAGCGACCTGGCACTTGTTCTTGCGGCTCATGGAGATCTGGGTGGCAAGGGCGCCGGCAATACATCGGGCCACGTACGCCTGAAAAATGCTCTGGCGCCCTTACTGCCCGAACCGGATGTGGTGAGCGGGGTGATGAAAGGAACCCCGCCACTACAGGAAGTAGTCGAAAGCCTCCCGCACAAGCGTGTGCTTGTGCTACCTCTCCTTTTAAGTAACGGCTACTTCAGCAACACTGTCCTGCCTCGCAGATTGGGGCTGGACCCAAACCTGCAACAACAGAAAGAAGGTGCATGGCAAAATGTGAACCGGGACTGGCAGTATATCAAGCTGTTACCTCCGCTTGGTGTATTGCCCTTCCTACCTGATCTGGTCTCAAAAAGTATTCAAAGCACGCTGGCACCAAACAGCAAAAGTACGTTGTTAAAACTGGACCAGGAAGTGCTTATAGTAGCTCACGGTTCCACAGTTGGTCCTGAATCGCGACTTTGCGCGCTTCAGCTGAAAGACCATCTGGAAGAGCGCTACGGCTACACACAACTTCGTGTGGCATTCCTTTCAGAAGAACCTTTTGTTGAAAAGGCTGTTCTGACTCTTTCCGGGGATGCAGTTGTTGTTCCGCTGTTCGCCAGCCGTGGCCTGCACGGATATGAAGATATCTCCAGGATCATGGAAAGCGCCCCAATGGGCTGCAAACTTGCTCCGGTGATTGGCTGCGAGCATGCTCTGGCACAGCACCTCGCGAATTATCTGCAGGAAAACAGGTTGTTTTGTGGTTCCGTAAACAAAAGAGTTGGCTCTGCTTCCATTGTGTAGAAGCATTAGTCATTGTAATATAATGGTTATTGTAGTTAAAGTCAGTTTTCAAATA
>CANNAV010000150.1 GCA_947502585.1 uncultured Pseudovibrio sp. | reverse complement strand
TCGCAGACAGGGCCTTTTCGCCCACAGGGTGGGTCAGTTTTGGATGCAAAAGGTGGGTCAATTTTCAATGCTGATTGACAACCGAAAGCGCAGACATTCGGCTATCGGCTACAAAACGCCTTGTCAGGCGTATAAACAAAGGGCCTGGAAAATGGCTGCGTAATATGTTTAAGCAAACTGTCCGGAAACAGGGAGGAACTTCACACGCCAGGCTAGTTGTTTGTAGGTTCGCTGAGTTCAAATTCGACTGGTTTGAGTACATAGTCATCAGGAATTTTTGTAAATGTGACAACTTTCCCGCCGTTTTCAGAGGAAAACTTTTCAGCGCCTGCCTGTGTGCCGAATGGAATGGCCTCCGGAGCACCCATGCCGCCGTTTCGGGTGCTTTCAATGACGAAGAAAGCTGCGTCTGCATCGATCCAGTTGTTGTTGCCTGGCTGCTGCCAGCTCTCTGCATTGTCCATATCGTTTACGTAGATCGCAACGTAATCTTTGGATTCTTCAGGCAGGCGTGTGAAAGCAACAGCATCGCGTACCTGCGAGAACCATAGCGGAAATGGACTTCCTGCCAGGTGTATCTGAGCCTTCGGCCCTACATGATCGAGAATGGTCATCTGACAGTAGAAGCCTGCAGCTTCGACATTAAGTTCCATTGCTACTGGTTTGATAACTTCTTCTTTTTCCTGACATGACGCCAGAAGTAATGTAACACCAACGACTGCCAGTAGTTTCTTCATCATGGGGAAACCCTCTTAAGCAGCAGGATTGCACCGGACATCGCAGCACCTGCAAACACAAAGATAGATGCAAGAGCGGCAACTGGTGGGAATGGAAGGCTTTCCGCGACACCCGCCATACCGCCGACCATGGCGTTAGCGTCAAGAGCGGAAAGGTTGAACAGGCGGAAGGCATCCGCTGGGTTTGCCAGCAGAGCGAACGGGAACAGGCGGGAGGCAAAAAAGCCTTCGCTATCAGCAACCAGAGCGCCCAGCAGGGCCAGATCGTAAAGTACAATCAACACCAGCCAAATTCCTATTGCCATTGCAGCTGCTGTTGTGACCTGACGCACAAGTGAGCTGACGATGTATCCCAAAGACAAGAATGCAAACCCGAGGATGGTTGAGGTTGCGATCAGTCGCGCAAAGTCTGTAAAGCCACTGGGATCACCACCACCGGTTGCTGCCAGCATCAATGCGGTTGAACCGTAGCCCAGTGTGAGAGCGAACAATAAAACGCAGATATGACCAACAGCCTTACCAATGAGGAACTCGCTTCGCGTCATTGGTGAAGAGAAAATCAGTAGCAAAGTACCGCGTTCGATTTCACCAGCAACAGCATCAAAAGCGAGCAGAAGTGCGATCAGTGGAACCAGATAAACTGACAGACTGGACAGAGAAGCCACGGTGATTGTCATGCGGCTGACATCGAGTGTTCCGGCGGGAGCTGAACCAAGCAAGGCCAGGGCCATTGAGAACGCGCTCAGGATCACAACAGAAAGCAAGATCCAGCGATTTCGCAGGCCGATCCGGACTTCTTGTTGAGCTACAGTGAGGATACGCTGAAACATGTCTCAGGCCTCCCCTCTACTATCTTCCAGGTCTGCTTTTTCAGAGAAGTGCTTATACACATCATCCAGTGATGGCAGGTGGACATCAATGTCTTCGATCATCGCGCCAAGACTGGTGACCGCAGCAATTCTTGCGATCTTGTCCTCGTGCGCGCACATGATCTCTACTGAGCGGCAATTGACCGGTGTGCCACCCAGCCGATTTGCCAGCTGCTCTGCAGGTTCTTCTTTCGATTTCACCTTCAGGCGGATTGGCAGTCTGGCTGCCGTCCGTAAATGGTCAAGCGTGTCATTTGCGACCAATTTACCTTTGGACATAATCAAGATGCGATCGGTGCGTGCCTCCATTTCTGTCAAGGCGTGAGACGATAGTAATACCGTTGCTCCGTTTCCAGAGATCTCAGTCACCAAATCGTAAAAGTTCCGGCGAGAAATCGGATCAAGACCACTCGTTGGCTCATCAAGCAGGACAAGCTTCGGAGTGCCGATCAAAGCCTGAGCAAGACCCAGACGTTGACGCATACCTTTTGAGTATGTCCCAACGCGGCGGCTTCCTGCTTCGGCAAGCCCAACCCGTTCGAGTAGACCAACGGCTTTGGTTGCATTTTCACCTTTTAGTCTGGCGTAGTACTTGAGAATTTCGACGCCTGTCAATGTTTTTTGAAAGGCGACAGATTCAGGCAGGAACGCAGTGGAAGCGCGTGCTTCATCACTGCCGGTCTCTGCGCCCAAAACTTCAATCCGTCCACTTGTCGGTGTTAAAAAACCAAGTGACATCTTAAAGAATGTCGTTTTTCCTGCCCCATTATGTCCGAGCAGAGCGACCCTTTCCGCGCTCCCCAGTTCAAAAGAAAGATCTTTTACTGCATCCCGTCCATCGAAGGTCATGCGGACGTTTTCAGCTCGAAGAACTGTATTATTCATCTTCTTGCTCCTACCTTCGGCATTGCTAACTCTGGTGCGTGCATCAGTGGCTTTGTATCCACGATTCCACCGGGTAAAAACGCCGGAAACTGCGACTGCGTCCAGCTCAGGAGCTGAACTGCTGGGCTTCCGGTAAGCAATTTTGCAGCGGGTTGGGTCCAGAGAATTTGATCGACCATATCGTTAGGCCGGTAGGCGGTGTCGGCTATGCCATCGCCGTTCATGTCAAAGGCTGAGTGATCACTCCAAAAATTTCCGCGACCTTCATAGGTCCACTCAAGGTGACGTGTGCCCACGTACTTGACCTGAGTTTTATTTCCGATGAAAGCATTGTTGGAAAATTTGTTTTTTGCAGAACCCGCCGTGAAATGAACTCCAATCTCACAACGCTCAAACGTGTTTCCGTCGACTTTGTTTTTGTTGGCGTTGTACATAAACAAACATTTTTCGGGCGATGCTTTTACATGGTTCCCGGTTATTACGGCATTGTTTGCGTAGTTCAACATCAAGCCGTGATCGCGGTCACTATCAGAAATGTTGTTTGTTATGGTGAGCTTGTCGGAAAACATGAGAGCGTAGCCAATATGATTGTCTACTGAGATATTGTTGGAGATAGTTCCTTTGTTGCCATACATGTAGTGCACGGCAAAGCGAGTGTTTTCAAAATAATTATTTTTGAAAGTATCTTTTGGGCTTGTGTTTACAAACACACCGTCTCTACCATATTTGATGGTGTTGAACTCCACCACAAGTCCTGGTGAGTTCCATACATAGATGCCGTTACCACGTTCATTCGGGCGCAGATCGCGACGTCCTTCAATCAGATTATCCGCGACGTAAGCATCATCTGGTCCGTGTACATCGACACCCACCAGATTATTGAGGAACCTATTGCCTGTAATCCGGGCACGGTCTGCTTTTTTTGTCAGCTTCACGCCTGAATCAATTGTTTGGTTGGAAAGGCCTGAACCAGTAATCACCAGTCCATCGACGACCACATCTGGTGCTTCGACAGTTATTACTGAGCCTTTGCCATTGCCTTTGAGCTCTGCGCCTGGCTCTCCTTTAAGCACCAAAGACTGATTGATGATGATCGGCCCCTGATGAATTCCGGCAGAAAGGCGCAAAACGTCTCCGTCCTGCGCCTTTTCTAAGGCGCGGGCTAAGGCATCAGGCTGTGCAGGAACAAGAATTTCAGCGGCGTGAGCAAAAACGCTCACGCCAGCACAAGCCGTCGCTCCCAGCAATATTTGCCAGAACAACCTTGTCATGCCCACAGCTCCCCTATGCGTCGCGAGGCTCAACGAACATACGACCACGCATTTCCATGTGCAGTGCGTGACAGAACCACTGGCAGTAGAACCAGTGAACACCTGGACGCGCAGCAATGAAGGTTACGGATGCTGTTGCCTGAGGTGCAACTTCCATTGCAATACCATAGTTGGAGATACAGAAGCCATGTGTCAGATCGTCAATGTCATCAATGTTGGTGACGTAAACGGTGACTTCATCGCCCTGCTTCACGGTGAACGTCTCAAGAGAGAAGGTTGGAGCAGCAGAGTGCATGTAAACGCGAACTTTGTTGCCATCGCGGATTACGTGTTCTGCGTCTTCCAGATCAACACCATCAGCTTTCGCCTGTGCAACCGCATCTGCAAATGTTGGGTCGTTACGATCCCAAACAGAAACCGGGTTCACAAGAGAACGGTGAACGATGATGACGTCATGTGGCTCAGCAAAGGTTGGGCCGTCATGAACGATCTTCATTTCGTCGCCGGAAATGTCGATCAGCTGCTCGTTTTCTGGCTTCAGAGGGCCAACGTTCAAGAAACGGTCTTTGGAGAACTTGTTCAGTGAAACAAGCCATTTGCCGTCCGCGTCCAGAGTTTCACCCATGGAGGTGTGGTTGTGGCCTGGCTGATAAGCAACATCAATCTTGGAGTGGATTGGGTCGATATCTTCACCAGCGTACTGACGGATCGCTTTGCCGATGTCCCACTTAACCATCTGGCTGTCGAGGAACAGTGTGGTGTATGCGAAGCCGCGGTTATCGAATGCTGTGTGGAGAGGACCGAGGCCCAGCTCGGGTTCTGCAACAACTGCGGAACGTGGATCGGCACCATCAAACACTGCATCCAGTTTCTCCACGTCAATAACTGAAACTGTTGGAGACAGCTTACCAGCGATCATAACGTGTTTCTTGTCCGGGCAAGTGTTACAGCCGTGCGGACTGTTTGGCACTGGAATGTATGCAGTGTACCTGGAGCCTTTACGGCCATCAAGAACAGGCACACCATTCAGCATCTGGTAGTCGCCGTTTTTAACGCCTTCTTCGATGCGTTTGATGTTGAAGACAACGCAGTGGTCCATTTCGGAGGCAGTCATCTCTGCCAGGTTTGTACCCATTTCTGAGTTGTAGCTGGTTGAGAATGCGTATTTGCCCTGAAAGTCCGCATCACAGTTATCCAGGTTGCCGGAAACAATCACCTGCCATGCGACTTTCATTGTGTCGCCGTCGATCGCGGAGAAGATGCAGCTATACTCTTCTGGGTTATCAAGGATTTTGCCATCGTTTACGAGTGGAGCTTCGTGCTCACCGTTTGCGAAGACATAACCTGTACGAGGCCATTTTTGAGGGCGCAGTCCATGGATGTCATGCGCATTTGGCACTTCGATGATTTTGTCAGCTTTCATGGTGTCGAGACGTACACGTGCAACGCGTGTGTTTGCCTTATCGTTCATGAACAGGTAGCGACCATCATACTTGCCGTCGGTGAAGGACATATGTGGATGGTGAAGGTCACCGTTGTCATATGTGTCCATATTATGAGCAGCAAGGAACTCTTTGGTTTCTGGCAAAAGATTTTCTGTCAGAATTTTTTTGGATTCGTTGGTCTGGCCCCAACCGGTTGCAGAGCAACGGTTGAACACAGGAATGCGCGTCAGCTCACGCATGGATGGGATACCCAGAATGCGAAGCTCGCCAGTCTGACCGGAAGACCAGAAGCCGTAGTATTCGTCCAGGTCACCTGGAGCAACGTGGAAATCGTTGCCTTCAGCAGCCTGTGCAGCAGTGATGCCGCCAGTTGCGCCAGCAACTGCCACCGCGCCCAGACCTGCAACAGCAGCTGTTTTAGCAGTACCACCGAGCAATGCACGGCGTGACAGACCTGTCTCTTTTTTATCAGTCATGAAAGTCTCCCTTGATACTTCCCAGTAGATTGGCTTAAGCCGGTTGTTTGACGGAAGTGCCCTTTTCCGTCTTTGAAATGCCCGTCTGCGCTTCGAATTTCTTGCGCCTGGCAAGCTTCTTAATGCAAACCGGACATTTGTCGTCGCTCTGATACAAGACCTGACAATGCAGGCAGTTCAGACATTCGTTTGGATTGATGTTGCCCTCCGGGTGGATGGCTCCAACCATGCAGTCCTTTTCGCAACGAGCGCATGGATTGCCGCACTCTTTGTAGCGCTTCAGCCAGTCGAACATGCGCAGGCGTGCTGGAATGGCCAGCGCTGCACCAAGCGGACAGAGGTAACGGCAGTAGAACCGTTCGATAAACAGACCAGCAGCTAAAAGCGCTACAGCGAACAGGACGAACGGCCATCCGCGCCGGAACTTCAAAATGATTGCGGTCTTGAATGGTTCAACCTCAGCATAATGCTCAGCAACTGCCAGTGAGTAGAGTGACAGGCCAAACAGAGCGAGGAAGATCATGTACTTCACGGCCCAGAGGCGCTCATGCAAACCCCATGGCAATGATACCTGAGGAACTTTGAAGAACTTGGCGATCCGATTGGTCAGTTCCTGGAGAGCACCAAATGGGCAGAGCCAGCCGCAATATGCGCCACGTCCCCAGAAGATAAGCGCTGCTGCCACAGCGAACCACAGCAGGAACACGAGTGGATCCATCAGGAATGCGGTCCAACTGAATTCTGTTGTCAGCGCTGAGAAGAGTGCCAGAACGTTTACAACAGAGAGCTGCGCATTTTCCATCCAGCCGAGCCAGACTAAAACGAAGGTCAGGAAGCCAATACGGAACCAGAAGGTGAACTTTTCTGACTTGGCAACTTGCATCTGGAAGAAGAAAACGCCGGACAGGATTGCAAGAGCAATGCCCAGGATTGCGATATCAACCTGGCGATCATTCCAGATGCGCTGCCAAAGCTCAAGGCGGCCGTCTTCTGCAGGAGCGGTAACTGCTGCCTCTCCATTTCCTGCATCCACTACGGCACCTGGCGCTACCTCAATCTTCTTCAGGTATTGTTGCGGCAATTGATAGCCCAGATCAAATGTCAGGAATGTTTTTTCAATCGCACCAATCGTACGGTGCACAAGAAGCTGAAGTCGGAACGGCTTGCTTGGATCGAAGCCTGAGTCTGCAGGAATGGTGAACATGTCCAGTTCTTTGAACGTGGGCGCATCATCTGCAGCCACTACACCGAGACGTTTGTGTTGACGATCTCTGAAGCGTACAGAAATGTCGTCCTGAATCAGCTGAATACGATCAAAAATGCCACCACGTACGTAGCCTGTGCCTTTGAAAGAATAGCGACCGCGCCCAAGAACCACGATTGCATGCTCACCCTCTTTCAGGCGTTTTTTCAGATTGGCATACTCTGCGTTTCCCAGGATCGTACGACCTGCAGTTGGGACGTCAGCGAGTGCCATAAACATATCGACGTAAGAGTCAGTTTCAGGCCCTTTTTCGGGGCGCTTGATCGCTTTGGGGTTGCCTTGTTCCACAAACGCGGCGTTGATCTGACCCACATCAAGAGTCAGACGACGGATGGATCCGTCACCGGTCATTGTCATCCAGTCAGAAACTTCTGTCCTGTCTGGATCGATGACAAATTTCGGACCAGTGTCAGCCCTTGCGCCTTTCAGTCCACCAATTCCGAGGGTACGCGCCACTTTC
Organism: uncultured Pseudovibrio sp.; assembly: GCA_947502585.1. Lineage (GTDB taxonomy): Bacteria > Pseudomonadota > Alphaproteobacteria > Rhizobiales > Stappiaceae > Pseudovibrio. Next base: position 1,194 of record CANNAV010000150.1, on the reverse strand, counting down.
AGGCTTGCTCTGACTACAGAATCATCAATCACCATAATGGTGACGGTCGCGCCGGAAATAATATCGAGATCATGAGCAGACCCGCCCTGCTCTGCCTCCTTCCTGATATCAAGACCCGCGTAATTCTCGGTGATCTTCTTGATTTCACTATCAGGGATACCAATCAGAACAATCGGTTCTGCGTGCTTTACCAGCTGCACGCTTGTGAGCACTCCTTCTGGGTTGATACCAACGAGTGTATCTATTGGCTTGCCGGAATATCCTGTTGTGGAAACAAGATCGGTGGTCAGGAAAACCCAGCCCAGAACTTCGTCTCCGGCCATTGCCGGCAGCACCGCGATGTGCTCGCGCAACGCACCATATCTGTCGGCCTCAGGAAAGAACTTTATGACCTCAACTTTTTTGGCAAAGTCGAGAATACGGTTTGAAGATCCCGACGCAGCTATCGCATAATTCGAAGCACTGAGAATGAACGTAAAAATAAGAAGAAAGACAGTGCGCAACCTGAGAGCTTGCATTCGAGAAACCTTATCTCGCATGAAAAATATACATTAAGTAGGTGCGCTTATTCGAAGGCGAGTTCTTTGCGGAAAATCAAAAAGCAAACTCTACTAATCGACCCCAATGCGCATCGCCACAACATTTGGAGATTTCGCAACTCTTGATTGATTATACGCGAGAAAGCTCTGAGAGATTGAGCACTCACACCATATAACCTCTTATATTTACTTGATTGTATTCAAATTTGATAATGATGTAAGAAAGATGCGGAGCCTCCTGTTGTTAGCTAAAATTACGTAATCTGAAGGAGTGCAGGTTGTGATTTTGCTGTAGAACCGAGACAATTTGCCCTGGTGCGAAAGTCGGGTTGTTTATCGGTTTTGTTGCAAGCCCCGTGGCAATAGGCACCTCTGTGTGTACTGAGGCATAAACGCAAGATGGAGTTTAGATAAACTCGACTATCACTGTCTTTAAAGCTAAGGTTTTTAAGGGTTTGCTTTCAGCCTGTTCAATGGCGAAATTGACACTCCGTGTGGAAAATCGAAAAAAGCGCTTGCGCTAAGCCTCCGCAATCCCTAGAAGCCCTCTCAGGCAGCGACCTGAAGGTCACGCCTGAGAGCCCGTAGCTCAGCTGGTAGAGCAACTGACTTTTAATCAGTAGGTCCACGGTTCGAACCCGTGCGGGCTCACCAT
>CANNAV010000149.1 GCA_947502585.1 uncultured Pseudovibrio sp. | reverse complement strand
ACTTCAATAGGTAATCACAAGTAACACCAAAAGGAAACAAATAAACACGAGTCAATAATTGGGAAGGTTGGTATTATAACCGCTGCTGCTCCCGTTAGCAAGACGCGTCGTGTTACCTTCATCGGCGCCTGTGATATCTGCTGCGATCCTGGCTGCTGTTTTCATCAAATAAATCAGCAAGTTGATCCGTCATGGCGCCAGCAAGTTCTTCTGCGTCCACGATTGTCACCGCACGTTTGTAGTAACGGGTTACATCGTGGCCAATGCCGATTGCAATCAACTCGACCGGAGATCTGTTTTCGATTTCAGCAATCACACTGCGCAGATGTTTCTCTAGGTAATTACCTGGGTTTACTGAAAGTGTGCAATCGTCCACCGGCGCACCATCGGAGATCATCATGAGGATCCGACGACGTTCCGGGCGAGCAAGCAAGCGCTTGTGTGCCCAGTCCAGAGCCTCTCCGTCGATGTTTTCTTTCAAAAGCCCTTCGCGCATCATCAGGCCGAGATTGCGCCTGGCGCGACGTAAAGGAGTATCTGCGGACTTATAGATGATGTGGCGTAGATCGTTCAGACGCCCCGGATTAGATGGTTTGCCATCCTTGAGCCATGCTTCGCGGGACCGGCCGCCTTTCCACGCTTTGGTAGTAAATCCCAGGATCTCCACCTTCACGCCGCAACGCTCAAGCGTACGGGCCAGAATGTCTGCACATGTGGCAGCCACTGTGATAGGACGACCGCGCATAGAGCCTGAATTATCGATCACCAGAGTTACGACGGTATCGCGGAACTCTGTATCGTTTTCCCATTTGAATGCAAGCGGTTGTAATGGATCAATGACCACGCGATGGAGGCGGGCACTGTCAATGATGCCTTCTTCCAGGTCGAAGTCCCATGACCGGCTCTGCTGTGCCATCAGCTTGCGTTGCAAGCGATTGGCGAGCCGGGACACTGCGCCAGACAGAGATGCCAGTTGCTTGTCCAGGAAGCCGCGGAGACGGTCCAGCTCTTCCTGATCGCAGAGATCTTCTGCAGCAATGATCTCGTCGAAAGCCTGAGTAAAGATGTGATAGGCATCGGCAGGCGGTTGATTGCTGAAAGTATGCTCCCGGCGTTCCTGTTCGCCCGGCTCTTCAGCCTGATCGGACATACCCTCTTCGGACATATCCTGCATTTCGCTGTCGACGCCTTCGGTTTCGCCGCTTTCCTGCTCTTCGCCCGAAAGCTCCATCTCTTCAGGAGCGCCTTCCTGATCACCCTGATCTTCCTGCATGTCACCAGAGGTGTCGGAGCGATCCTCCTGGTCCTGCTGGCTTTCGTCGTTGTTCTCGTCGTCATCCTCCGGTTCGTCACCCAGCTCATCAGCCATATCGAGTGAGGTGAGAAGATTGCGCATCTGCCTGGCAAAAGCGATCTGATCATCCATGCGGGTGACGAGTTTGTTCAGCTCATGATCAGCTTTTTCTTCAATGAAGGGTCTCCAGAGATCCACCATGCGCTCTGCGCTTTTAGGGATCGAACGGCCAGTCAGCCGTTCGCGTACCAACAATGCGATGGCGTCCTGCAGCGGAGCTTCGTCTTTGGTGGTGACTTTTGCGAAGTTGGCTTTGAAGTAACGATCCTCAAGCATAGCGTCGATATTATCGCCAGCGCCGGGCATACGGACAGCACCAAGGGCTTCGACGCGGGCTTGTTCGACCAAGTTGAAGATAGTACGTGCGTTTTCGCCCTGAGGAATGTGCTTGGTGTGAATGGCTGGATCATGACAAGCAAGGCGCAGAGCCATGGAGTCGCCCAAACCGCGGGTAATAGCGACTTCTTCCTTTGTCATCGTACGAGAGGGTTCCGGCAAGCGTATGCGCCCGCTGGTCATTCCCGGTTTATCCGGCGAAAAAACAACCTCCAGCTCAGGCTCGCCTGCGATGGCTCTGACTGTAGAGCCCATCGCTTGCTTGAATGGCTGGCTGGCAGGTTTGTTCTTGGCTGAGGAATTGCTGGTACCTGCCATGTAACTCCCCTAACTCATGACGATGTTTGCCGCTGATTCAGGAAGGTCTTCCCCGAAACAACGCTGGTAGAACTCAGAGACCAGCGCTTGCTCGGTATCGTCACATTTGTTCAGAAACGTCAGGCGGAATGAGAAGCCGATATCACCAAATATTTCAGCATTTTCCGACCATGTGATAACTGTACGCGGGCTCATCACTGTGGAGAGATCACCGTTCATGAAGGCGCTCCGGGTCATGTCTGCAACACGAACCATCTTAGAGACGACGGAGCGACCTTCTGCGCCACTGTAGTGTGGTGACTTCGCCAGAACGATCCCGACCTCATTGTCGTGCGGCAGATAGTTCAGTGTGGTTACGACAGACCAACGGTCCATCTGGCCCTGGTTGATCTGTTGCGTACCATGGTAAAGGCCGGAGGTATCGCCAAGACCGATAGTGTTGGCGGTCGCGAACAAGCGGAATGCCGGGTGTGGATTGATCACGCGGTTCTGATCGAGGAGCGTCAAACGCCCGGAAACCTCAAGTACACGCTGGATCACGAACATTACGTCCGGACGGCCTGCATCGTATTCATCGAAGACAAGCGCTACGTTGTTTTGCAGAGCCCAGGGCAGAATGCCATCCTTGAACTCGGTGACGGTGTGGCCGTCCTTCACAACAATGGCGTCTTTGCCAACAAGGTCGATACGGGAGATGTGGCTGTCGAGGTTTACGCGCACACAAGGCCAGTTGAGGCGGGCTGCGACTTGCTCGATGTGAGTTGATTTACCAGTCCCATGGTAGCCGGAAACCATCACCCGGCGGTTTTTAGCGAAACCTGCCATGATTGCAAGAGTCGTCGCGCGATCAAAGAGATAGTCCGGATCGATATCAGGAACATGTTCGTTTGGTTCAGCGAAGGCTTGCACTTTCATGTCACTGTCGATGCCAAATGTTTCGCGCACAGAAATTGTTTTGGTCGGCAGGGTTTGGGCGGTTTGCATCGTATCCATCATTTTCCTCCGCGGCCCCACGTCGAGATCGGGGTAATGAAAATCTAAAAAATTCCAAGAGATCCGGGAACCAGTCCAGTCAACCCTGTGACCTAGCAATAACCGGATTTCTTGAGCACATTGTAGGCCTGAATAATCTCGCGCAAACGGTCTTCCGAAGAGCGGTCGCCACCATTGGCGTCAGGGTGGTGAATCTTTACCAGCTCTTTATAACGAGTTTTTATCTCGGCGCCACGGGCAGTTACTCTGAGGTTCAATGTTTCAAACGACCTTTTTTCAAGGGCCAGCACTTTACGTTGCGGCTCTTGTGGCTGGCGGCGTGCTCCGGTGGCGCCTGCGAAGAAGTCGTGCGGGTCGTTTACGCCTTCGCCACCTATGTTTGTGCGGCTTCCATCGCGGGCATTTACGGCGTCCGCCTGCGAGTTTACCCCCATTTTCCAGGTTGGACGATGTCCTGTCATGCTATCACGCTGGTAGCTGCGAACAGAATCGTCGTCCATGCCGGAGAAGTAATTATATGATTTGTTGTAGGCCTTTACGTGGTCTACGCAGAAATGAAAGTACTGGCCTTCCCGATCGCGACCTTTCGGTGCTTTATGGGTGCCGGGCTGGTCGCATCCGTCCCATTCGCACTTTGGGCCTTTTGAGCTTGCTGTGCGTTCTTTGCCGGGTTTTACGCGAATGCTGTCGAAAATGGAGGATGCTTGCTTCATTTTTCGGTTTTCAGTTGCCTTGCGATTGGGTTAGCACCTGCCATAAAGCAGGTAGCCGATATAAATAGAAAAAAGTGACCCTGTTAGGCAAGGCCTTGACGACGGTTTCCTGCGTGAGTGATATAGAAACATGAGCACAAGAGACACAATGATCACTAAACTGGAAGCCGCGTTTAAGCCGCAGCTTCTTGATGTAACCGACGAATCCGAGAGTCACCGCGGTCACGGCGGCTGGCGCGAGGGTGGACAAACCCACTTCCGGATCAAGATCATATCCACAGCCTTTGAGGGTATGTCCCGTGTCGCTATGCATCGTGCAGTCAACGAATGCGTAGCTGAGGAGATCACCGGAGGCATACACGCGCTTGCCATTGAAGCTAAATCTGACACCTGACTGGTCCTTACAGTAATTGGTACATTGGGACAGCTAAATCAATGCGGAAAATGGCTGATACGTTGCATGCACCAGTGTTTTATCCGCTTACGTTGTTATGTGCGCTGTTTTGAGCGCATTGCAATATTATTACGTTCTTTAAGGGGCCGCAGAAAAGGAAACGGCCCCTGCCGGGTCCATTTCTATTTGCTGGCTTTTTTCGCATCCTGAGGGGGATTGAGCGCCATCATGCGCAAGCGCGTGATGCGGTTCTTTTCCCGGCTCAGGACCGTGAAGCGGAACCCGTGGAAAGTGAAAATCTGGCGTTCCTCGGGGATCATTTTTGCTTCGTGAATGACAAGACCTGCGATGGTTGTCGCTTCGTCGTCCGGGAGGTTCCAGTCAGTCGCTCTGTTGAGGTCGCGGATCGGAACAGAGCCTTCGACGATCACGGAACCATCTGCCTGTGGTTTGAGGCCGGGCAGCTCGATGTCGTGTTCATCTGCGATCTCACCGACGATCTCTTCCAGAATGTCTTCCAGCGTGACCAGGCCCATCACTTCGCCGTACTCGTCCACCACGAGGGCGAAGTGGGTTTTACGCTTCAGGAAGGCGTTGAGCTGGTTCTGAAGGCTGGTGGTGTCCGGCACGAACCACAACGAGCTCATGACTTTCTCCAGCTCGAACTTCTCCATATCGCCTTTGAGGTTCGTGACTGCCCGCAGCACGTCTTTTGCGTGGAGCAGGCCGACCATATTGTCGGGATCATCACGCCACAGCGGAATGCGGGTGAACGGGCTGGCCAGCACTTCATCCACCAGTAATTCCGGTGGAAGGTCGGCATTAAGTGCAAACAGCTTGGTGCGGTGAACCATCACGTCAGACACTTCAAGCTCAGCCAGATCGAGCAAGCCGCCAATGCGGTCTTTATCCGCTTTGATCAGGCCGCCTTCTTTATGCTGAAGGTCCAACGTGCCACGCAGCTCTTCGTGCGCTGACAGGACAGCTGTGGAATCATCTATACGAATGCCGAAGATGCGCAGGACGAGGCGTACGATTACCTCGATGGCTGCAACGATCGGGCCAAAGACAATCACAAGGACGCGAACAACAGGTGCAACGCTGAGTGCGAATTTTTCTGCGTTCGCGATAGCCCATGTTTTTGGTAGCACTTCAGAGAAGATCAGGACAAGGAAGGTCATGATCAGTGTTGCGTAGACGACACCTGCGTCTCCGAACAGCTTCAGGAACAGGGAGGTTGCGAGCGCAGAAGCAAGAATGTTGACAAGGTTGTTGCCAAGCAGCATTGCGCCGATGAGGCGCTCTCTGAACTCAATCAGTCTTGCAACAGTACACGCTCTTTTATTACCGGATTTGACCAGCGCATGCATACGGGCGCGTGACGCTGCTGTCAGGGCAGTTTCCGACCCGGAAAAGAAGCCTGAAAGGACGAGCAAAATTACAATTGCGACAACGGAAGCCCAGAAAGCATAGTCCGTCATTTGCCGAGTTTCTCCTCAAGAAACGCGCGAAGGGGTTCCGCGCTTACAGTTTTGTCGACATAGGAAATGCCAATGCCTTTTGTAAGGATAAAGGTGAGTTGACCACGGCTTACTTTTTTGTCCTGAGCAATCAGGTCCATAAAAGTGTCGACTGGAGGCAACTGGCCGGGGATCTGATCAATGCCTGTTGGCAGGCCAACGGCTTCCAGGTGGGTGATGACACGCTGTGTGTCTTCTGGCAGGCACAGGCCAAGTTGCTCCGAAAACTGGTGGGCTAACACCAAGCCAATGGAAACACCTTCTCCGTGTACCAGCCGTTCCGTCTCATAAGCAACGGCACCCTCCAGCGAATGGCCGAAGGTGTGACCAAGGTTGAGCAATGCGCGGTTGCCGGATTCCAGTTCGTCTGCCGCTACAACTGCTGCTTTTGCACGGCAGGAGTGGGCGACTGCGTGTTCTCGCTCAGGCCCGCCGGCGAAGATACCTTCCCAGTTGTTTTCCAGCCATTCGAAAAAATCCGGATCATTGATCAGGCCGTATTTGGCAACTTCTGCATAACCAGCGCGGAAGTCGCGCGGGCTGAGGGTGTCCAGAACGGATGTATCTGCCAGCACCAGAGCAGGCTGATGGAAGACGCCAAGCAGGTTTTTGCCATGGCGTGAGTTGATGCCGGTTTTGCCGCCTACAGAACTGTCGACCTGTGCGAGCAGGGTGGTCGGGATCTGTACAAACTTCATGCCACGGCGAATTACACCTGAGACAAAGCCGGAAAGGTCGCCAACAACGCCGCCGCCCAGTGCAACAACTGCATCACGGCGCTCAAGGCGCAGGGCTAGGATATCGTCACACAGGCTCTCAAAAATTTCGAAGCGTTTGGTTTTTTCACCTGCTGGCACAACGAGCGTGCTGAACCCGACTCCCGCAGACTGGAAGCTTTCCTCTAGTGCTTTCAGGTGGAGTTTCCTGACGGTCTCGTCTGTGATGATGACCGTTCTGGACCCTGGCAGGCGGGTGAAGATTTCTTCTCCGGCGCGTTTGATCAGGTTGCGGCCAATGAGGATTGGATAGCTACGGTCGCCCAGGTCGACATTGACGACCATGTCTTTATTTTCTTCTGTCACTTTCCAGCCTCATTATTTTCAGATGCCTCGCCAGAGAACGGCGGTAGTCCTTTTTCCAGAGCGCTCAGGATTTCTTCCATGACGGCTTCGTGGGTCACATCATGCGACCAGATTGCCATGTCCGCTTCTTCATAGATCGGGTAGCGTTCATCCATCAGCTTTTGCATGGTTGCCTCAGGGTCCGCCGTTTGCAGCAATGGCCGGGTAGGGCGTTTGCGCACCCGGGTCATAATGACGGACAGCTCAGCCTTCATCCAGATGGAAATGCCCTTTTCCTTGATGCGGGCTCGTGTCTCTTCATTGATGAAGGCACCACCACCTGTTGCGAGAACTTGCGGTCCTCCGCCCAGGAGGCGTGCAATGACACGTTTCTCACCTTGCCGGAAATAGCTTTCACCGTGCTCAGCGAATATCTCTGAGATAGAACGATCTGCTGCTTTTTCAATCTCTGTGTCTGCATCAATGAAGTTGAGAGCGAGATATTGAGCCAAACGGCGACCTACTGTGGATTTACCACATCCCATAATGCCAACAAGTACAATTGGCTTATTGCCGAGGCGCTTCAAAATATTTTGCTGCCGCTGACGTTTTTTGTCTGACATTTTGTCGTTTGCAGTCACGCCACGCCCTCGTCGATTCATCTACTCTTACTTACGCTTTGACATTATCACACTGTGTTCTGTCAAGGTTCCAGACCAGGAGTGTTTGCCAGGATTTAACTGCAAATTTTCCAGAAAAACCGCAGATGCCCCTTCTCAGGCGTGGAGGAAAGCGCAAAATACGTGGTACACTTGGTGTCTTCGGATTAAACCTTCACAGTGAAACACTCTATTTTTGATTGTGAAGTATACTGCCACATCCCACCATCTGCGGGTTAATCAGGGGTATTCAGAATTATACGGGAGAATATGGTTCTGCCATGCCAACATTGATGCGATTGCTGTCTATCATAGGTTTGATCGTTACTGGCGCTGTGCTGAGCATGTATCTGCTTGTCAGCTACGTTGAGCCGGAACCACGTGAAATTATCGTCGAACTCCAGAAGGAAGGCTTCGAATAGGCTTTTTATGCGTCAAATTCTCGAGACTGAACGCTTTTTTGAAATGTTAAGTGTTGAGCGCGTTAGTGCGTTCAATACGCTGGAAAGCTACCGGACTGACCTCGAAGATTTCGATAGTTTCCTGAACACGCAAGGTGTGGATTTGCTTGCTGTGCAGGTTACGGATGTACGTGCCTATCTCTCTGACCTCACTGATCGCGGGTTTGCTGCCTCCTCTCAGGCCCGGCGTCTTTCGACTCTTCGACAGTTCTACCAGTTTTGTTATGCCGAGGATATTCGTGACGAAGATCCGACACGTAACGTCTCTTCTCCGCGCAAAGCCATTAACCTTCCCGGCATTTTGAGTGAGGAAGAAGTGGACCGGCTTATCAATAAGGCAGAGGAGCTGACGACTATCACGCATGACAGCGATGCGAAGCAGATACGGGCAGCGCGTGTCTACACATTGCTGGAAGTGCTCTATGCGACGGGTCTGCGTGTTTCCGAACTTGTGTCACTGCCCGTGTCAGCAGCTATCCGTGACAGCCGTCTTATCACGGTGAAAGGGAAGGGTGGTAAGGAGCGGGCTGTTCCGCTGTCCCGGCGTTCACAGAAGGCCATGGTTAAGTATGTGCGGCTGCGTGCGGCAGTTGGTGCCTATGCAGACAGTGTATGGCTGTTTCCCTCACACGGAGAGAGTGGGCACTTCACCCGTCAGGCGTTTGGGCGGGATCTGAAGGCGCTTGCGCTGGCGGCTGATATTGACCGCAACAAGGTTTCTCCGCACGTACTCCGCCACGCCTTTGCCTCGCACCTGTTGCAGAACGGCGCTGACCTGCGCGTGGTGCAGCAACTGCTGGGGCATGCGGATATCTCAACAACACAGATTTACACCCACGTGCTGGAAGAACGCCTGCAAAAGCTGGTCCAGGATCACCACCCGCTGGCGTGAGTGGGTTAGGCTATTTCGGCTCTCCTGTGATTGTGTAGGAGGTCTAATACCAATCTGCATAATCATTGACCTGTTATTGCCCAGTCCCGTGATGCAATTGTTTTGATCCGCCCTGTTTC
>CANNAV010000148.1 GCA_947502585.1 uncultured Pseudovibrio sp. | reverse complement strand
GGACAAAAACTACATCTAGATCTGATCAACCCGCCAAACCTGAAATCCGAATTTACAGCAGACTTGGGACTTGACCCTGGGGAAGGCGTGTAGTAAGCGTGAGAGCACAGCGACCACACCGACTGCAGCAAACTGGCAAGCGATGTGAGGGCGGTGTCCTGCTCATTGTTGTTCTTTACATGATTGCGCATTGAGAGCAGGATCGAACGCGGGAAATTTGCTATTGCCTGCATATTCTGCTGAACACCGGTCCATGTGTTAACTCTTGCCGGAGGTGGAGCACAGGGCAGAGCTGAAAGAGCGCGCCGACGTTGAACTGGCGACGCGCTCCGATCTTTCATAACCGCTTCTTTTTAGGATCTGTCAGGATTTGTCTGCTGTTTCGTGAATAGTGATATGTCCACGACAGGTGCCATCAGAAAACACGCCAGCAATGGGACTTTCGCCGCTCAAGCCTGAGGCGAACATTGTCAGTTCGACGGGGGCTTTATCCTTGGCATCAGAGAAGACTATTTCGTAAGTGTTCGTGACTGTGTAGATGCCTTCGCCTACGGTGCCGTCAGTTTCTGTAATGAGAATGTCATTATTTTTATCGGAGCCAGCCTGCTGCTGGCCGTTTTTGTCTTTGTCTTTGTTTTCATCTTTATGAACTGCGGAGTATCCGCCGGAGTAGCGGGTCTTACAGGTGCCGTCATCAGGCTGACCATCAACCAATGACAGATTGGAAAATTCCACGGTAGTTTTGCCTGTTGCATCATGTTTGCCAGTTGCATCATGCTTGTCAGCAAAAACCGGAGAGACTACGAGGGCCAGGATGCCCAGGCCAGCGATGGAAGCAGTTGTTTTTTTCATGTTTTAAGCCTGCTCTGATCGAAATGGGTTCGTGTTTATAGCTTTTCTATCCTTGCGGATGGCAGAGCTTAAGGATGGCAGTCTTAACGAAAATGCTAAGTGGCTTGAAGATATGTTTACTAGGGTAATGAAAGCTGAAGTGGTTACTGGAGGGTTTATGTGATTTTGAATTAGAGGCGGTGTTGTGTCGTTAACCTGTTACATTGCGTACAGCAAAAAAAGGCCCGCCGGGGCCCTTTGCTGATGAATGGGAAGTTGGGTGGCGTCAGGACAGTTCTTCCTCCAGATTTTGCCGGTACAGCCCTTCCATGCCTGGCATCAGAGAGAGGAGTTCTTTGGTGTAAGCGTGCACGGGATTGGCGAAGAGTTCCTCTGTATCTGCAACTTCCAGAAGCTGGCCGTTGCGCATGACGCCGGTGCGGTTACACATCTGCCGGATGACTGCCAGGTCGTGGCTGATGAACAGCATAGTGAGGCCCAGTTCGTCCTGCAGGTCTTTGAGCAGGTTAAGAATTTGCGCCTGAATGGAGACGTCCAGCGCAGAGGTCGGTTCATCGCACACAAGGAAGCGAGGGCGTGTTGCCAGAGCGCGGGCAATAGAGATACGCTGGCGCTGGCCACCTGAGAACTCGTGGGGGAACCTGGTCGCCGCTGCAACACCCAGGCCGACGTGCTCCAGAAGGTCATCGACGATCTGGCTCACTTCGCTGTTGGTGCTGGCAAGCTTGTGGAATTTGATCGGTTCAGCCACAATGTCACGCACACGCATGCGCGAGTTCAGCGAGGAGAACGGGTCCTGGAAGATCATCTGCATCTGACGACGCATTGCCAGAACCTGCTTCTTGTCTTTCAGGCTGGTCAAGTCCTGCCCTGCGAAGTGGGCGGTACCACCTGCCGGGTGATAAAGACCAGTGATGACACGGGCCATTGTCGATTTACCGGAGCCACTTTCGCCCACGAGGCCAAAGGTTTCGCCTGCATAGATGTCAAAGCTGACTTTATCCAGAGCGCTGAAGTACCGCCTGTTCCTGGAAATCCATGCGTCCCTTGTAAGGAATTTCATCGTGATGTCTTTTACATCCAGCAGCGGGCCATCGACAGATTTGTAGTCGCGCACTTTACCCAGCCAGTGGGTGGAGATGTCGATCTGCTTGAAGGGCTTTGCTGAGCCTTCAATGTAATCAACTTGCGGGAAGCGGTGTACTTTCACGTCCGGACGCGGAACTGCGGCGATCAGGCTTTGGGTGTATGGGTGCTTTGGAGTGCCCAGTACCTGTTTGGATTCGCCATATTCAACCAGATCACCACGGTACATCACTGCAACATGGTCAGTGAGGTCTGCGATCACACCCATGTCGTGGGTAATGACGACCATCGCCACGTTTTTCTCTTCACACAGACGCTTCATCAGCTTGAGGATCTGTGCCTGAATGGAGACGTCGAGCGCGGTTGTTGGTTCATCAGCGATGACAACTTCCGGGTCTGCACACAGTGCCAGAGCGATCACCACACGCTGGCGCATACCGCCAGAGAACTGGTGCGGGTATTGCGCGATGCGTTCTTCCGGATCAGGGATGCCAACCTGATCCAGCAGATCAACCGCATGGGCACGTGCTTGTGCCCTGGAAAGCGGCAGGTGCAGGCGGATGGTTTCGATCAACTGAAATTCGATCGTCTGGAGTGGATCCAAAGAAGTCAGTGGATCCTGAAAGATCATGCCAATGCGCTTGCCGCGCAGTTTGCGCATGTTTTCCGCTGCCAGGTTATCAATACGTTTTCCGTCGAGGTGGATTTCACCTTCGGCAATCCGGCCCGGACTTTCCAGCAGGCCGATGACGGCGTTGCCGACGGTGGACTTACCTGCACCACTTTCTCCGACAACGCCGAGGATCTTACCGGCGTCTACAGAAAGACTGACATTGCGGGATGCTGTGAAATTTTCTTTGCGGCTTGGGAACTCAACCGTGAGGCCGCGAATATCCAGGATGCTCATGGCCTCTCTCCCTGGCGCAGTTTCGGGTTTAATGCATCGCGAAGCCAGTCGCCCAGCAGATTCACTGCCAGAACGAGGATCGCGAGTGCCAGGCCCGGGAAGATCGCGATCCACCACTCTCCTGAGAACAGGAAGTCGTTACCGATGCGGATCAGGGTGCCCAGAGATGGCTGTGTTGATGGAACGCCGACACCAAGGAAGGAGAGGGTTGCTTCCGTGATGATCGCCAGAGCAAGGTTGATTGTTGCAATAACCAGAACCGGACCAAGCACGTTTGGCAGAACGTGGCGGATCATGATGATCCATGCCGGAATGCCAATGACGCGGGCTGCCTGAACGTACTCTTTGTTTTTCTCCACCAGCGTGGAGCCGCGGACTGTACGTGCGTATTGCACCCAGAAGGACAGGCCTATTGAGAATGTCAGAATCCAGATTGCCCAAGTCTCGCGGTTAATGTTGCCAAAAATGCCGTTTGCGATGCCGTCAATGAGCAATGCCAGCAAGATGGCAGGGAAAGTGAGCTGTACTTCAGCAATACGCATGATGATTGCGTCTGTGCGACCGCCGACATAACCGGAAATCAAGCCAAGTGAGATGCCGAGGACTGCGGCAAATGCAACAGACAGGAAGCCCACTGCAAGAGAAATGCGCATACCGTACAAGATGCCGGAGAGCAGATCGCGGCCCTGATCGTCTGTACCCAGCAGGTAGCGCGGGTCGGACCATTCCATGCCAATTGGCGGAATGCGAGCGTCCATAATGCTGATCTGAGCTAGGTCGAACGGGTTGAATGGTGCGATGAGTGGAGCAAACAGCGCCGCCAGCATCAGCACCACCGTGGTGAATGCCGCGAGGACTGTCACCCGGGAGCTGAGGAAGCTGTGCAGCAGGTCGCTGTCGAAAAATCGGCCAATTGCGGAACGTGGGGCTTGTGAAACCTCACTGGTGGAAACGGTTGACGGGTTGTCTGTCATGATTATTGTCCTTACCGTTTCTTATGTGCGGCTGCGTTCGGTGCGCAGGCGTGGATCAATCACGACGTAGAGAATATCCACGATGAGGTTGATGCACACGAAGATGAAGGCGGTGAGCAGCAGGTAAGCTGCCATGATCGGAATATCCACGTTCTGCACCGCGTGCAGGAAGAGAATGCCCATGCCTGGCCACTGGAACACAGTCTCGGTGATAATCGCGAAGGCGATGATGGAGCCGAGCTGCAAACCGGTGATGGTGATCACTGGGACCATCGTGTTTTTGAGGGCGTGGATGTAATAGACAGACCGGTTCGGCAAACCGCGGGCGCGGGCGAACCTGATGTGGTCGGTCCGCATCACTTCCAGCATCTCAGCGCGGATAAGACGCATGATCAGGGTCATCTGATACAGCCCGAGCGTAATCGCTGGCAGGATGATGGCCTTCAGACCGCTGATGGTCAGGAAACCGGTGTCCCAGAAAGACCCCAGTGTGACGACCTCACCGCGACCAAAGCTTGGCAGCCACTGCAATGTGACCGAGAAGAAGAAGATAAACAGGATGCCGATGAAAAATGTGGGCAAAGAGATACCTGCGAGCGATACAGAGAGCAACAACTTCGAGAGCCAGGCATCGCGGTTCAGGCCGGTGTAAACACCCATTGGAACGCCGAGCAGCAATGCAAAGACTGCAGAGGCAAAGGACAGCTCCAGAGTTGCAGGCAGCCGGCGACCAATCAGGTCTGCCACAGGCTGCTTGAACTGGTAGGAGTTACCGAAGTCAAACCGGATTGCGCCCAGGACATAACGGAGGAACTGAGTGAGAACGGGGTCGTTCAGGCCCAGGCGCTGGCGCAAGGCTTCACGCTGTTCCGGGGTGGTCTCAATGCCCACCATCTGGTTTACAGGATCTCCAACAAAGCGGAAGAGCAGGAAGGAGATTAAGGCTACGACAAACATGACCACGAGAGCCATGGCGATACGCCGGGTAATAAAGCCAAACATGGTGTTTTATAGTTGTTCCTGGAAATAGAGGCGCCCGACGCCGAGGGCGCCGGGTTATCGTTTTGTTGGCTAAGCTGCAGGCTTAGTTCTTTACGACGTATTTGAAGAAGAACTTGTTATCCGCACTCTGCTTCAGAGTTACCTTATCGGATACACCCCAGGCCAGAGACTGCTGGTGTAGCGGAATGTGAGATACATCGTTGTTCAGGATTGCGTAGGCTTGCGAGATCAGGCCGTTACGCTTTTCTTCGTCGTTTTCAGAAAGAACCAGCCTGGTCAGCTCATCAACCTTCGGATTACAATAGCCACCCAGATTGAAGGGACTGCCAACGCCTTTGTCGTCACGGCAATTGTTCAGGGTCTTTAGTACGTTGTAACTATCAAAAGAGGCTGGCGTCCAGCCGAGCATATAAAAGGAGGTATCGAAACCACCGGATGCAAGAACTTTTGCGAAGTACTTCGCTTTAGGCTCGGCGTTCAGGTTAATCCTGATGCCGACGCGGGCGAGAAACGCTGCCGTTGCCTGACAGATTGCTTCGTCATTTACGTAGCGATCATTCGGGCAGTCCATTGTTACTTCAAAGCCGTCTGCATAGCCTGCTTCTGCCAGGAGTGCTTTCGCAGCTGCCGGATCGTATGGGTAACGAGAAAAGTCACCGGAGTTTGCGAACAGGAATGGTGAGATCATCAAAGCTGTTGGCTCGGACAGGCCACGCATGATTTTCGCTTTGATCGCATCAATATCAATTGCCTGATAGAACGCCTTGCGAACGCGTACGTCCTTGAATGGGTTCCTGCCCTTGATATTGGAGTAGGCCAGCTCATCGCGCTTCTGGTCGAAACCCAGGAAGATGGTGCGGAGCTCAGGACCGGTCATTACAGAGGTACCAATATTACTGTCAACGCGTTTGATGTCCTGAACCGGGATCGGGTAGGCCATGTCCAGTTCACCAGAAAGCAGTGCTGCAACACGGGTGGCATCAGATCCGATTGGGGTGAACTCAACGTCCGTCAGGTTGTGTTCTTTTTTGTCCCACCAGCCGTTGTTCATAGTGAAGGTGGTTTTAACGCCCGGCTCGTGCATGACGATCTTGAATGGGCCGGTACCATTTGTATGCAAAGAGGCATAGTTTGGGTTGGTGTCAGAAGCCGATGTAACTTTCACCGCGTCGTTTGCTTCTGTCCATTCCTTGTCCATGATGAACCAGTTTTCCCACTCGGAGTGCAGAATTGGGTTGACTGCTGGCAGAATGAAGTCGACGGTATAATCATCAACCTTTTCAACCTTAACGCCAGCTCCAAGAACGACAGTGAGGTCAGAGCCTTCTGCACGCACCCGATCTGCGGAGAAGATGACGTCATCTGCATTGAAATCGTTACCGTTGTGGAACTTTACGTCCTTGCGCAGATGGAAACGCCAGCGGGTTGGCTCAATAACTTCCCAGCGTGTGGCAAGTGCCGGCTCAATCTTCAGGTCTGCTGAGCGGCGCACAAGCCCCTCATACACATTGCCATGCATACTCAGCGAGAAAGTTTCGTTCAGGTTGTATGGATCAAGCTGATTGTATGTACCTTGAAATGCGAACTTCAGCGTTTCAGCATTTACCTGAGTTCCCGCAGCAAGCGTCATTGCCAATACAGCGGATGCAATCTTTAAACGCATTATAAATTAACTCCCCTTACCCCCTTTTGCAGAACATCAATTCTTCTGCAGGGCCTCTCTGGTTGCGCCAGTCACGTATCAGGTGGATTCTGGCACCCTGGTGATATTACCCATATGAATGAAGGCGTCTAGTGGGCATTGGGTAGTTGAAACGAGGAATTAATGTGAGTGCAGCGCAATATCATAGCGTATTCAGGTACTATGAGATGTTTTAAGATTAAGATGAGTGTATTCCATCCAATCATACCGAAATGAAGGGCCTGATCTTGTTAATTATGTATGGTATCCGTAATTGCGACAGTGTTCGCAAGGCTCGCCGACTTCTGGATGAGTTTAATGTTGAATACACGTTCCACGATTACAGGAATGAGGGTGCAGATGAAAATGCACTGAAGGAGGCTTGCGAGTGGTTCGGCTGGGAGGCCGTTTTAAATAAACGCGGCACCACATGGCGCAAACTGGACGATGAAACCAGAGCTGGAGTCTGGGACCAGGCCAGCGCTACCGCCTTGATGGTACAGGAAACTTCGTTGATTAAAAGGCCACTTATTACAGGTGGAAAACAGCTTTTGCTTGGGTTTAATGCGTCTTTGTGGGCTGAGATTCTGGAAAAAGGCGAACTGTAGTGACAGCAGATCTGTCCTGAGCTTTTCTTTTTAGACGGCAAAGTTTAAGGGTTGGGGTCCTTTAGGCTTAGCCATCCTGCCCATCGTTATAAGGCGCTGGCATGCTTGTTGTGGCAAAAACAGCCGTGATGTCTACAATAATTGCATGTGTGTGGTGTTGGAAATTTGAGATTTAAGTATTCAGGTTTCCCCAAACCCTCGCCAGCACGGTTGAGTGCTGGCCTGACCGGGGATTTTGCTCCAATTAGCAAGTACTTGACACCGGACCTTGCTGTGGCTTGCAGAAGTTCCGGATCCTCTCCTGTGCGAATAGTGGATTTGCTCTGTCACCGCATATTCTCAGTTTCAGATTGCGTTGGTCTCAGAGTTTTTCAAATGAGGAAACATTAAATCGCTGTACGTCCTGCAGCAACCTGATGAACTCCTGAGAGGCATGGGTGAGGGATGCGTACCCCTTTTCTGCTGTGGCCAATGCCGCATTGCCCAGGGCGCCGGCATTGTTCAGGTCTTCACTCATCCAGCCATATTGATGGCGGCCATGGGCGCGCAAATAAGCATCGTTGTTGATGTGGCTTGTCTGAGTGGAGGTGAAATTTGCTGCCTGTACCATTCGTACCAGATCCGGGCGCAATGAGAGCATGATGGAAGTTTCGATATCTCCGCCATGAATGCCGTAGGTGAGTTCTTCCTCAGAATAAAGGCCTTGTGGCTGTCCGAAACGGAGCCAGCTGGATTCCACGGCCAGTATGTTGTGCCTGAAACGTAGCTCTCGGGTGATGATGTCCATGAGTGGTGAGTTGCCGCCATGAGAGTTGGCGAGTACCAGCTTGCGGATGCCTGCTCTGGCAACGCATTCCCCAATCTCAATCCAGGCTTTGACAGCCGTTTCCCATGTAAGGCTGAGAGTTCCGGGGAACGAGAAGTGCTCCTGTGATTTGCCGACAGCCTGAACGGGCAGGAATGTGACTGGAAGATCATCCGGCAAAAGCTCAATCGTGCGTGTGACTTGTCCCACTGCGATGCAGGTGTCGGTTGAGAGCGGTAGGTGAGGGCCATGCTGCTCAATCGCTGCGATCGGCAACACAGCGATCCATTCGCTGGTGTCACTTTCAGAGAAGTCAGTCGTTGTCATTTCATGCCAAAGACGGCGGGGCAAGGCGCTCATACTCTTATCCGGTGCTTGTTGTCTTGCGCCCAGAGTAGCGTGTTGAAGGGCGGACGTCATCGGCACAGGTGGGTGATTCTCTGATTTTTCAAAGGTCGCGGGTGAGAAGCGTTTACGTTGTTTTGTGCAGTAGTGGCTAATGGCTCATGTGTCGCACAATGCCCCGTCCTTCTTGGTCGCTAACAATAAGAAGGAGAAGCCGATTATATTTTTTCAAAAAGAGAAGTGGCTCGGTTTGTTTGTACAGGTAAACGCTTTACTTAAGTGGATGCGCTCCGTTTATGCCGCTGCTTTAAGGTTTTGCGGCTGGTGGTTGTAATAAGCCTGACCCGGGGTCTTCCGGTCAAGCGATGAATGTGGGCGTTTGTGATTATAAAAGGTGATGAACGTGCCTATGGATTTTCTAGCTTCTGGCACACTGGCGTAGGCTTTGAGGTAAACTTCCTCATATTTGATAGTGCGCCAGAACCGTTCAATTGTAGAAGTCTCGACTTGATCTTACACCGTCCCCTTTCAGTTGAACTAAAAGAGGACGGTGCATCTCTTGATAGGGAGTGTAGTTATCCGTTTTGATGGTGGTGCAACCCCAACCTCAAAACGAAAGGCAACCACCATGTTGCATTCTACAGATAAAATCATCAA
>CANNAV010000147.1 GCA_947502585.1 uncultured Pseudovibrio sp. | reverse complement strand
CGCCCAAAAACACCCTATAAACGGCAGAAATACCCCACTTAACCCGTCTGTGTTCGACTAATCCCGCATATTCCCGTTTACTCTAACTTCTAGTGTCTCCCATCAAGGACGGATGAACTGCTCGGGCAGGGAAACGGGTCTGGGTATGCTACTGTCTTTCCGGGAATTTGTTTATAGTGCCTTACAGGCAAAGAGGCGACGTTGTTTCTTACTAGAAAGCCCAGGCGAGGCGAGCAGGCATTGCCGAAGACTCATATTCTAAACAAGTAGCGCAGGCACTCCCTGGCCGCCTTACTCATTCCGGTTTCGGGACCCTTAGCTTCAACACCGCATGGAAAGCCATGTGGTGCTAATCACCTGTCTGCACATTGTGAGTTAGGCGAATTCTTATTGTTTGATTGAACCCAATCAAACAATAAGAATTCGCCCTAGATCGGTATGCGAATGCGCACGCGCAGGCCACCCACTGGAGACTGGCGCAAGAAGATCTCACCGCCATGACTTCTCACAATATCCCTTGCAATGGCCAGGCCAAGACCTGAGCCACCGCTGTCCTGATTGCGTGCGGTATCCAGCCTGTGGAAGGGACGGAAGACGTTTTCGCGCTCTTCACGCGGGATGCCGGGACCATCGTCATCAACGGTGATGATCAACCAGTCGGGTGTTCGATTGCCTTTGATCCGCAGTGTCTTGCCATAGCGTGCGGCATTGGAAATCACGTTCAGAAGACAACGCCGAAACGCTCTGCCTTTGACTATGACAAATGGATCGCCATCAAAGGACGATGCAACGTCGGCACCGACAACCTCCGCTTCAACTTCCAGATCTTCGAGCATGAGCGAGATATCGACAGGAGCAGACGGTTCGCCACCATAGCCTTTGGAGAAAGAGAGGTAATCCTCCAGCATCCGGCTCATTTCGTCGACGTCTTTGCGCAGAGCATCGGCCTCAGGGGATTGAGGGAGAAGGGCCAGTTCAAGGCGGAACCGGGTGAGAATGGTTCTCAGGTCATGGCTGACGCCTGCAAGCATGGTCGTACGCTGATCAACATGGCGCTCAATTCTGCGGCGCATGTCTACGAAAGCAAGAGCTGCACGGCGGACTTCACGGGCTCCATGCGGGCGGAAGTTGGAGACTTGCCGACCTTTGCCAAACTCTTCAGCTGCATCTGCCAGTTGCTCAATTGGCCGGATCTGGTTTCTAAGGAACAGGACCGCGATGATGATCAGAACCAATGAGGTGGCGACCATCCAGACGATAAATATGTGGGAGTTCGATGCATATGTCTGGCTGCGACGCGCGATGATGCGGAGCGTCTTGTTTTCCAACTGGATGCGGATTTCGACGAACCGGGCTGCTCCCACTGTATCAATCCAGAATGGCCTTCCAATACGTGCAGCGATCTCGTGGGTCATGTATCGGTCGACCAGATCGAAGAGTGGTTTAGGCCTTTCTGCCGGAAGGGGTTCTTTGGGAAGGACTGATACGGACAAACCTAACGCACCAGCACTAATCCTTTTAAGCGTGGCGTAGTTATCGTCATGAGCATAGGTCTCGGTCATGTCGACGACAGCAGCAATTTGCCGAACCACTGCTTCGGACAGGCGGCGTGTTACCAGATCGTAGTGGCGCTCCATGAACACGAAAGCGAGGACTGATTGCAGGATGAGAAAGGGAACGACGATGATCAGCAGTGCACGGAGATAAAGACCCTTTGGAAGTCGATAATGCAACCAGCTTGTCACCGCGAAATAGGGCTTTACAAGCGTTCTGATCCATTGTGGGAGTGTGAACTGGTCTGATAAACCCATTGTCCTCTCGCTGCTTGCATGTGCCCTGGCTGTTATGGAGGCAGCTAGTTGGTAATAAGCCGATAACCTATCCCACGCACGGTTTGCAGGTACAAGGGATTGCCGGGGTCTTCCTCAATCTTTCTTCTCAGGCGGTTCACCTGAACGTCGATTGTGCGCTCGCCCAGTGCTGCATCTGCGCCAACAAGGTCTGTTCGTGCAATTGTCTGGCCGGGCTTTTCTGCAAAGGTGTTGAGGATCTGCTTTTCACGATCAGTCAGGCGGACGTGTTCGTCATTGCGTTTCAGTTCTCCGCGTTCTGCATTGTATTGAAACGGGCCGAATGCCAGGACTTCGAACTTCATTTTCGGCTTTGGGCCACCTCTGCGAAGGATGGCAGAAATTCTAAGGAGTAATTCGCGTGGTTCAAATGGTTTTGAAACATAATCGTCAACGCCCGCTTCCAGTCCTTCAATCCGGTCCTCAATATCGGAGCGGGCTGTGAGCATGAGGATAGGGACAGCTTTGGAACGGCGCAGGTCTTTTGCAAGCTCAACTCCGTTTTCACCCGGCATCATGACATCCAGTATGAGCAGGTCGAATTCCAGACCGGATAATCTGCGGCGGGCTTCTTCTGCATCTCTTGCAACGGTTACTCGAAATCCGCTTTCTCCAAGAAATCTTTGGAGCAGGTCGCGGATACGGCTGTCGTCATCAATCAGGAGAATGTGAGGTGCATCATCTTCCGGAAGAGCAGAGCGGGCCACGGTAATTCCTCAATCGGTTTGTTTGGTGATGAGATGGGCGACTTCGCTGCGTTCATTCTCATCAATCATAAGATATAAAAACTGACGGATAATCTCATCACTGCAATCTGGCATCAGGGAGATCGCCTTATTTATACGCTGGGTCTGGAGTTTTGATAATCGGGCACAAAGTTCTGCACCTTTTTCAGTGGTATAAAGCAGACGCTGACGACGGTCCAGCGCTCCTGGTTCCTGACAAATGAAGTCATCATCCACTAACTGTTTTAAAACACGGGCCAAACTTTGCTTTGTGATTTTTAAAATGTCGAGCAGGTCCGAGACCCTTATTCCGGGGTTTCTGTGCACAAAATGAAGAACACGGTGATGGGCGCGACCAAAACCCAGCTCGTCAAGAAGTACATCCGGATCACCCGTAAAGTCGCGATAAGCGAAGAAAAACAGTTCAATAAGGTCAAACCGTGGTGAAGCGCTGTCTTTTGTATTCATTTCCTGTCCTGGATAACTGGCCATTTTTTAATCCTACAAAAAATACGTCAGCTATGTTGACTTATATTAGATTGATAGTTACAAGTTAGTCGTCGCTGAAGAAAGGAAAGAACTAAATGCACGATATGTGCGCAATAGTTGGAAAATTAATTTCTTCATCGGTTTTGTATCGTGGGTAGGTATTGATCATCTGTAGTTGTAATACGGTTGGCCTATCCTTTCAGAATTCATTGATTTAGCTGGAACACACCTTGGCTGGCAAGGCCTTGCTTTGTCTGCACCGTGAATTGTTCGCCATATGGAGAAGAGAAATGGCGGGTATACCCTTTGATCGACTGGAAGGCTCAATCTGGTTGGATGGAAAAATTGTTCCGTGGTCAGAGGCCAGGATGCACGTGCTCACCCACGGCTTGCACTATGGAAGCAGTGTGTTCGAAGGGCTGCGCTCTTATGGCGGTGAGATCTTCAAGCTGGAAGAACATACTCAACGCTTGCATGCTTCTGCTGAGGTTCTTTGTTTCACGATTCCGTGGAGCGAAGAACAGATCAACGATGCCTGTAATCAGATGCTGATTGAAAACAATCTGACGGATGCTTATCTTCGGCCGATTGCCTGGCGTGGTAGTGAGATGATGGGCATTTCTGCTCAGTCCAACACCATTCATCTGGCAATTGCTGCATGGGAGTGGCCAAGCTACTTCTCTCCGGAGGAGCGTTTGAAGGGTATCCGTCTGGATATGGCAGAGTTTCGTCGCCCAGATCCCAAGACTGCGCCGTTCAGGTCGAAAGCCGCTGGTCTTTACATGATCTGCACAATCTCCAAGCATGCCGCGGAAGCAAAAGGTTATTCCGACGCGCTGATGCTAGATTGGCAGGGCCGCGTTGCCGAGGCAACTGGTGCAAACGTGTTCTTCGTCAAGGACGGTGTAATCCATACGCCGATTGCTGACTGCTTTCTTGATGGCATTACGCGCCACACCGTGATTGGTCTGGCGCATGCTCGTGGTATCGAAGTGATTCAACGCCGTATTATGCCTGAAGAGATGGAGGGCTTTGAACAGTGCTTCCTTACTGGGTCGGCTGCTGAAGTGACACCGGTTTCCGAAATCGGACCGTACAGTTTTACTCCGGGCGATATCACGAGGCTGATGATCGAGGATTACATGATTGCTGTACAGCCTGCGAAAGAATCGTTGCTTGTTGCCAGCTGACTCCTTCGCTGTATAAGAATTGAAAGCCCGCTGCTCCGACTGAATAGCGGGCTTTCTTGTTTTATTCGGCTGCCAGCCGCTGTTCTTGCTGCTGCCTGAAGAGTTTGCCGTTTTCTGTGATCAGCACGCAGATAAGGCCAAGGGTTGAAAATAGTGCGACACCATAGACGAGCGGCAGTTCGGTTCCATCATACAGCTTGCCGATACCAGCGCCGAGCAGCGCTCCGATCAGTGTTGTGATGAAGCCAATTATTGCTGAGCCCGCGCCTGCAACACGTCCCAATGGTTCCATTGCCATGGTGTTGAAGTTTGGGCCAATGAAGCCGAAGAAGAACATCGCCAGCGATTGAACTGCGATAAACGATACTATGGAAAGCGTTCCGCTGAAGGCGATTGCCGCAGTCATAACTGATGTCGCCGTAAAGCCAAGAAGCGCCATGTGCGAAATTTTTCTGAGGCCGTACTTTTCCACCACCTGAGAGTTCAGGTAGGAGGAGAGGGCCATTGCAATTGAGATTGCTGCAAACACAATTGGGAAAAGTTCAGCGAGCGCAAAGCGCTCCATGAAAATTTGTTGCGCGGAATTGATGAATGCAAACAGGCAGGCAAAGATGAATGTCATCGCCATCATATACCCAACGCTCACGCGTGTTGTGAGAGCTAACCGATATGCACTGAGGACAGAACGTATTTCCAGCGGGCGCTGGTTCACCAGGGCGAGGCTTTCAGGAAGGCGCATGGAACACCAGACCAGAAGGATTACACCAAACAGCGTGAGGGCAGCGAACACACCTTGCCATGGAGCTACCCACAGTACGATCTGCCCAAGGAATGGGGCGATCACAGGCGCAATCTGGAAGGCAGTCATAACCAGGGACATCACTTTGCCCATTTGACGACCACTGTACCAATCGCGGATCATTGAAATGGAGGCGACGCGCGGCGCAGCAGCGCCAACACCCTGAAGGGCGCGGGCTGCGAGCATGTGCTCATAGTTCACAGCGAACGTCGAATACACTCCGCCAATGATGTACAGGCTGAGGCCGATCAACAGCGTGGTTCGGCGTCCAAACGTATCCGAGAGCGGACCGAAGAAGAGAGAAGCACAAGCAAGACCAATCATGTAGGCTGTGACCACCAACTGGCGATCATTGTCGGCGACAGACAATGCACTGCTCATAGCCGGAAGAGCCGGCAGCATCATTGACGTCGCAACCGCGTTCAGCGCCATAAGCGCTGCAACAAGGCTGACAAATTCCCATAAGGAAAGCCCGGGATGAGGTGCTCGCTCATGCTGCAGATAAGAAACTGCAGACATCAGAGACCTGTTTGTTGGGTGTAAAAAATGTAATAGGCCGTGATTGCGACCTGACAAACTTAAATCAGCCTTTATTTGGACTGGCAAACGTGGTTGTGTCAAGCCACATGTCAATTCAGTGTTACGGCTGCATATTTATGGAATGTTGATGTTATTTGATTTTTCATCGTGCCAGCGTGCTGCATCGGCATCATCAATTGCCCTGGTTTTGACCCAGGTTCCTTCGGATGCTTCTCTGAGATGCTCTTTCTTCCAGAATGGAGCCTGAGTTTTCAGGAAGTCCATCAGAAAGTCAGAGGCTTCGAAAGCTGCACGACGATGAGAGCTGGTTGCGATGACCAGCACAATGTTGTCGCCTGGTGGTATTTTGCCAAAACGATGAATGATAGTGAGGCCTGTCAGAGGCCAACGTTCAACAGCTTGCCGCGCAAACTTTGAGATCTGAGCCTCGGCCATGCCTGGATAATGCTCCAGTTCCAGCGCTTCAAGCGTGCCGCCTTCATCGCGGCAAAGGCCGGTGAAGGTAACGACAGCTCCGACATCCTTGTGGCCCTTGGTAAGAATTTCGGTTTCAGCTAAAACGTCGAAATTTTCAGCCTGAACGCGGACTGTAAATCCTGTGGTCGTACGGTTGGACATGTTACTCGCAGAGTTTGAGATATGCTGGAGGTAAGGTGTTCCTCAACCGCCTGTCATCGGTGGGAAGAACGCGACTTCTTCAGTTCCGGATAAAATGTGATCTTCTTCCACGTGTTCCTGATTGACTGCGATGCGGATCGTTTCTGGTTGTTCGAAGGCGAACGCATAACCTTCATCACGAGCTGCGAGCCAACACATCAGTTCGCCAGCAGTTTTAACAGTTTCCGGAAGCTCAATGGTTTCCCCGGAGGTTCCAGTGCGCTCACGCAGCCAGGCGAAGTAACGAATTCTCATGAGATTGAACCCCGGTATTGTATGGCTTCCTTACACTCAAAGCCTTGTCTTTTACAGGAATTAGTCATCAATCAGATGGCCAATTGCGGCGCGGAAGTAGTCATACCCCGTATATAGGGTCAAAATCGCCGCGACCCAAAGTAGCACTATACCAGTTGACGTGGTGTAAGGGAAAATGAGATCTCCTGCCTGACCGGCCAGCAGAAAACCCAGTGCAACAAGCTGCACGGTTGTTTTCCATTTTGCCAGCTGTGTGACAGGCACCGATACACGCAATTCTGCCAGAAACTCTCGCAGGCCGGAGACCAGTACTTCTCTGCAAAGAATGATGATAGCAGCGATAATGGACCATTCGCCAATGGTGCCGTCCCAAGCCAGCATCAATAAGCAGACTGAGACAAGAAGTTTGTCTGCAATCGGGTCCAGCATTCGGCCGAGAGCTGATTGCTGTTGCCATGCTCGAGCTAGATAACCATCAAAGAAGTCTGTGATAGCTGCCACCAGAAAAATGCCCAAGGCAACCCAGCGTGCTGTGTCATCTGGAAAGTAGAAACACACAGCCAGAGCCGGCACTGCAGCAATACGGCCGTAAGTAAGAATATTTGGAAGCGATAATATAAGCTTACGGGACATATGAACCTTCAAGTTTACGCAGCTAACAGGCGCTCATGCGCAGGGTGTGCACATCCAGGTGCGTCCTGTCAATTGTAGCCGCGTATTTGTGCAGGACTTAAGGGGGAGTATAGGGGATTATGTAAACATCCCGTCACCTACTTCCTTAATGATCTGCTTTGCTTTGCGTGAAGAGAACTCTTTCGCCTCATCCTCAGAGCCATGCGTGTCTGCGCGAATAAAGGTGTGCTCTTTGGTCTCTTCGCCAATTTGCCTGATGATGCGACCCGCAGTTTGCCACTGCCCCCCACGGCGAGAAGGTTCAGGGTAAATCAGATAGCCTTCAAATTCTTCCGCCTTTGCTGCCGGCGTTGATTTTTCATCTTCACTGCCGCCAAACAGTTTTGAGAAAATGCCCATGTTTATTCTCCCGGACTAAACGAAGTTTCAGTGGTCTGCAGGTTCGCACAGGATGTCGGCAAGTGCATCCTTATTTTCACCGACTGGTTCCCCAAGCATGCGCATGGACCAGTGTTTTCTGCAAAGCGAAGTGTAAGATTCCTCACCGCCGATGACAACCTGATCGCCTTCTTCAACAATGTTTCCGCCTTCGTCCACGCGGGCCACCATTGTCGCTTTGGAGCCGCACCAGCAGATGGTTCTCACTTCGCGGAGGATATCTGCGATTGCCAGGAGTGCGGCACTGCCGGAAAACAAATTGCCCTGAAAATCTGTTCTCAAACCGTATGCCATGACAGGGATATGAAGATGGTCAGCAACATGAGCCAGCTGCCAGACCTGTTCTTCTGTCAGGAACTGTGCTTCATCAATGAAGACGGCGTTGAAATGGCTTTCCCTGAGTTGTTTGCTGATACAAGCGAACAGATCTAGTTCTGTGTTGTAGATCAGGGCGTCTGATTTCAAACCAATACGTGATGAAATTTCTCCGACTTTGGCGCGATTATCGAGGGCTGCCGTGAACAGTAAACTGCGCATGCCACGTTCCTGATAGTTATAGGAAGCCTGCAGTAGCAGAGTGGACTTACCAGCATTCATTGCAGAGAAATTGAAATATAGTTTTGCCATTGGCTTTTCGCGGTGCGCCTCATCGCATTCAATCTGATTAGAGCACGTTGCGTTAATGTACATTCACTCAGCGCACTCTAACATCTTTGCTGGTGCAATTCTTGTCGTTTGAATTAATCCAATCAAACGGAACGCGCTCCAAGTCTTCATACATGGATTCGTGGGAGAGACCAGAACCCTGGGAGGTTACTCACAAAGTTCCACGTAAACTTTTATCGTGCGGCGTAGCCAGCGACCAAACTTGGCAATTCACGCATGCAGGCTATGGAATGATCCGGCAAAACCGGGGACCGATTGTCGTGTTGGAGAGGATTAAACCAGACGGAGGTCGCACCAATATTGTTGGCACCTGCGATGTCGTTTTCCAGTGAGTCTCCAACATGGATAAGCTTGTCAGGACTCATACCAGCCATGGAGAGCATGACATCGAAAATGCGCGGGTCTGGTTTCCTGAAGGGGTACTTTTCTGCCATTATGACAATATCAAAAAGATGAGGATGCCTGCGCTCTTTGGGCAGGAGTTGCCGTTGGTGATGAGCGCTGTCTTGTAGTTTCGCTTCAGTGTTGCTATACAGGGTAATTCAATGAAAGTTCGGGCTGTTTTCGTTTTTCAGGAATGAAATAGCTGCATTCCGATTGTCCTGTACCTTTTCGATTGCTCTTGTTGGTGACTTTCCGATTTTTTTGAGCAGTGTGAGGGTCGCACTTATGAGTGTGAAAATATTTCTTGGGGCATGGTTGAGCCGGTTTGTATAGCGATCCTCGCCAAGGGTAACATCCTTGTCGCGATGCATGATCTCGATTAGCCAGTGATTTC
>CANNAV010000146.1 GCA_947502585.1 uncultured Pseudovibrio sp. | reverse complement strand
TTTGTGGAAGGGCTCAACAACAAGATCAAGGTCCTCAAACGCAGATGCTATGGCCTCTTCAACACCAGGACCATCTTGCAGCGGATGTTTCTGGACTTACAAGGCTACGAAAAATTTGCTTGACTACCATTCCTACAGAACGGACGGAGAGCCTTTTTGGTTACAGGGGGCGTGTTTGCTTCTCTTTCAAGGCGAGCATTGCGCAGTCGGGAATTCTTGGTTTGTCGTCGTTCCCTTTCTTCGTCGACCATTTGTCTGACGACACGCATCGTCTTATCCATCGGGGTTTCCCGTTTAGAGTCATACACTTTGAACAGATTGCTTTTTGTAAGCTTCGTCAATTTTCAGTTCCTTTGTGGTTTAAGCTCGGCCGGACCAAGCGAGGTCTATCACACCACCGCCAAGTGGCCGAGCTCGCCTTGGGTGTGCCGTGATGGGCGCATGGATTGATCGCCCAACAGTGTCACTTCGATCTCTGGTGCAGCCATGGCACGCATCAACGCATTGTAATTCAACTGGAATCTTACCTCGGAGCCCAGCGGCGGCGGGGTGCCGGGCATTCCAATGACAAGATGATCGCTGGTCGCACCGATCAATGTGGTTCCAACAGGCATTGAAAGCCCCAGCATGTCGGTGTCCTGATGTCCCATAGCGACGATAAAGCGCTTGGAAACACCACTGGCTTGCGCGATGCGACGTCTTGCCAAAGTTGGATTGACCAGAGCCGTGGCGGAAGGTGCAGGTTTTGAACCCGTTTCAATGACTTCTGCGATAAGCGTGAAGGCGTTTGTGTACATCCCGTCGATCCGGTCGCCAGACACTGGCTCAACACCCAGTAGGATCGCCTCACCCAGACGAAGGTCGTTGACGCGACCGGTCGTGCGTTCGCCAAGCGCCCAGGGCAAGTTGGCTGAGTTGCCACCAGACACGATCTTGAGGTACGGGCCGCAAACACCCTCAATCTCATTCGCGAGGTCGCAAAAAGCGTCCATTTGCAACGCGGTAGGGGCAAGCCCGTTCAAGCACGCGAAATTTGCGCTGATCCCTTTCAACGCGACCCCAGACATCTGCATGACCTGCTGCGCGATGTCAGCTAGGTTCTCGGGCAATATGCCGTCGCGCTTATCGCCCATCTCGACCATCAGGATGATACCGTGGACAGCCCCCTTGCGGATCGCGGTGGCAGCCAATGCAGTAATGACCAACATCTCGGTATTATAGCTTGTCTCGCAGGACTGGACGATGTGATCGGTCTGGCTCAACATCGGGGTGCGGATCAGGGTGATGGGGTCTGTCAGCCCTGCCGCACGCAGCCTTTGCACGTTTGTGATACGCGCATCGGCAAGCCCCACAGCGCCACCCTCAAGCATCGCCCTGGCGATGGTAGGATGTCCGCAGACCGCCTTGGTCACACCCGTGACGCTGATCCCGCGTGGGCCCAGGCGACTGACAAGGGTCTGCGTGTTGCGGCGTATCTTGGCCAGGTCCACTTCGATGCGTGGGCAACTCATATCGCGGCCACGGGCGCCCCTTGCGTCAACCCCGGATATGCAGCGACCACCATCGCAAGCAGATGTGCAACGGGTCTGGCCAATGCATCGGTAACGGGCAACCCGAGTTCGTGGGATTGGGCCGCGATGGTTTCGGTGATTTCGGACTCTGTCATGCCTTCGTGATTGATGGTGACACCGATGACCTTTGTATCGGCAAAGGCTTCGATCAAGGCGATCTCACTTGCCGCAGAAGGCATCGGCATATCGGGAAAGTCGCAGCGATGGACACGTTTAGGCGCGTGCTGAAGGATGACAGCGTCCGGCTGGCTCCCCCGAAGGATAAAGGCGGATGTGCAAAACGCGGGATGGCCCAAAGCACCCTGACCTTCGATCAAAATAACATCGGGCTGTTCCGCTTCAAAAGCCGCAACAATCGCGCCTTCAAGCTCGCCGCAGCAGAATTGAGGCGGTACGGCATCCATTGCGATACCGTATTTCGCGCCCTGCATCAGGCCGGTCTGGCCCGTGCCGACAAGGACCGTCTTGATGCTCCTGGCATTCAGGGCCTGGGCCAATACGGTCGCCGTTGTCCGCTTTCCAATGGCGCAATCGGTTCCCAGAACGGCAATCCGCAGCGCTTTGACACCAGCAACACTGCCATCAAACAGGCGCATGTCCTTGCTGGGTTTCGGCTTGCGGATGTCGCGGATCGTGACATTCCGTTCGGATGCGGCGGTGGCTATCTCGTGGTCGTCGCTCAGATACTCATGCAGCCCGCTCACGATGTTCATGCCAAGCCCGATCGCATTCAGAACAACGCTTCGATCCTCAGGTGAGAGCCGCCCTGTTGAGGGGGCCATCCCATAAATCAGCGCGTCGGGAATGACAGCTTCATGGGCAACTGCGGCGTCCAGATGACCAAAGATAGGTATGCTGTTTCTTACGTCGTCTAGAACGGTTCCGCTGTCTTGCCCGCTATAGGTGCTGTCGATGACGGAAAGGATGCGATACGCTTGAGAATGGCGCACGAGGCCATTTGCTGTCTTGCCATCAATTTGCGCGAAATTCCCTTCGCAATAGACGACCGCCGTCGGTGAGGACGTGATCTGCCTGCCTGACGTCAAGCCCGTGGGTTTGATCTGTTTCATTGGATGCCCTTGCGCTCCCCTGATAGGGCGGCGGTTGGTATCGACAGTTTCAGATTTGTTTCCATTATCGTTCTTTTTTATAGGTTGGCACGGAGGGCAGAATTGCCCCCACATGCGTATTTTGAATGGGGATGGTGCCGGGCTCGCGCCTAGTTGTTAAGGACGCACAGCCACTTCGATTTTTGGAAATTTTTGTTGCATTCCCAGCGGTTGCCCGACCTGTCCAGATGCGCATTTTCGGGAACGTTTATGAATTCGCATGTCTCGCCTGAAGCTTCGTATCCACGTTCGCACTTCCACCCTGTGCCGTAGGTTGCGTCGTCGAAAAATGCATTTGCGGGGATCGCGACGGCTGCGCACAGACCAGCCTGTTCAAAGAAGCCACGCTCACATGTCCAGGGCTGACAGTATCCTGATCCATTCAGATAGGCGTTGGCCGGAACCGCGATGGCAGTACACTGGTCGCCAGTTGCTTCAAACCCGCGTTCGCATGTCCACATGGAGCCATATGAGGCATCTGCCAGGTACGCATTTGCTGGCAGCACGATCTCCTGACAGGTGTCATCGACCTTGATGTAGCCGCGCAAACACCGCCACCGTTCGCCTGAGGGTTCCAAGAACCCACCCTCAGGCACCTCCACTGCAACACATGCAGCTTCATCGGTTCTGCGAAACCCATGCAGACATTCCCAGCCGGACCCATAGGACCGGTTCGTGTCGTATGCGTTTTGCGGCACAAGAACGGCGACGCAGGCATTTTCGTTCAACCGGAATCCAATGTTACATTCCCATCCATCACCATAACTTTTGGCACTGGCGTTCTCAGGCATTGGCTGACTGGCGGGTTGGGCAAATAAAGGGAGTGCAAAAAGCATGACCGCCAAAATCGAACCGATAAACAGGGCCATGACTGTCGGTGTTTGCGCAGGGGCACAGGCAGCGATAGCATGTGGATCGTGATGGTTCGTGAGTTGTGATTTGCGATCCATCTAAGGTGAGCTCCGCAAGACACGCTTCTGCCAAATCCCGGCTCGGGGTATCTGTGCTCGGCAACGTGGCCCAGCCGGTTTCCATCATCGCATTGCGCTGCTGAAAGCCGGAAGCTTCTCGATGCGTCGCCAGTATTTCGAAGCGTTCCGCATCCGCTTCTGAAAGGCCCAGACAGACCGGCACCATGGCCAAGGTGACTTGCTCTGCGGCGAAGTTATCAGCCATTTCAAGGGCACCGCCTGAAGTTGTCCAACCGCCCAAGTGAAGCCAAGAACAGAGACAGCAACTGCGCCAACCAATGCACCGTAAACACCGGGTTTCCTCCATTCGGGAAATGTCATTTTCGATCCTCTTGCGGAGAAAGCGCCGCATCGCTGTGATTGTTCGTCTCGGTCGCGGCCTGATCCTGGTTCAGCGCCTCTATCAGGTCGTTTTCAGAAATCGTGCGCAACTCTGTACGTCCGGCATGGTTGCCCCTGCCGCGCACCGTCAGGTAGGTCGCCGCCCGTCGGTAAGCTTCGAAGCTCAACCCCTGGAGAAGCTCTTCTTCGACGAGAACTTTCGTAATCTCCCGCCGGCAGTTCGCCCGGGTATCCCGGCAAGGTAAACGGGTTCGAAAACGTCACCGTCGATCTGGCCGACCGCGTGTTCATCTCTGATCTCCGAAATGTTGGCAGGTCCGTCGTTCACCGCTGTTGATGGCCGTTGGGATCCCAAGCCTGACCAGTCGAACGATTTCTCCCCTTGTACCTCATGATCGTTAGCCTTGCGCTGACACATGTTAGTGCCTGGCGCCGCGCCGGTCGCGATTACCCGGGTGTGATCGCCGGCACTGACCTGTGTAAGGGCGCCGGGACCGACCTGCGTCTATCCTTGGGTAAACAGGGGCGATCTGCGTTCCTGCAACCAAGGAATGGAATAAAGATGGCGGAACCCAATGTTCTCAAACCACACCCGCCCGAGTTCGAGCGATTTCTCTATGCGTCGGTTGGGGAGGACCGGAACGGATATGTCGTCACGGTTCTCTCCACGCTCGCGCGGCTCGGCCTGGATCCATGGAAAGAAACCGCTGAGCTGGTCGCTCTGGGGCGCGATGCGGCGCGAGCGCGGTTGGGAGCGCTGCTTACTCGATTTCCGGATGTTCCCACGCTCGAAAGCAATCACGGCAGGGTCGCAGGAGACTTGAGCCAGCTGCTTCCGGAAAGCCCGCCGTCGCAGACCCTGAAGCGAGCTGCCTCGCCGGTGGCCGACGGCAGCCTAGGCAAAAGCGGGGTAATCTGGACGATACTCGCGATCGTCTTTTTACTGTATCAGGTGATGTCGACTGTCGGGTCGGGATCAGGTCCATGACCGTTTCCGCTCAGACATCGACGCCAATGGGTCATTCCGCGCACAAGACCGGGACGCTATCGCCGCGCGAACAGGGCGTTCTCTGGGACATGGAGGAACACTTCTGGACCAGTGGCGCCGACAACGCGCGGGCGACGACAGCGAACAACGCCGTCATGATCTTCCCTTGATGCTTACCCTTATCCGCCCGGCATCCTCCAGGGCGACCAGATCTGGACCCATCTAAAGCAGAGCACCGGCTGGCGCTCCGTCGTCATGGCCGAACGTCGCGTCACGCGGTGTCATGAAATCGCCATTCTCACCTACCGTGTCTCGGCTAAGAAAGCCGACGTTCCGATCTACAAGGCACTCTGCGCCTCAACATACCTCAACGATGACGACACCTGGCTGAGGATCTCCCACCAGCAAACCATTGTGGCCTGAGTTCCGCTGCGTCATTCGACCGCCACAGACGCCGGGACTAACCTGCGTCAGTGCGGCGAGGCCCTGGCACGGTTAGATGAAACGTGCCCGCTGAATATTTGGTGGCGCATCTTTTCCGAGTACCCGAGAAGCGTGTGGGCGTGTCGATCCCCAAAGGACGGCATGTCGGTGCGCTTCTTATTCTCGGAACGTCCAGGAAAGGACAATTCCAATGACACCCGAACAGAACAAGACTGCAGAGAAGATGACCTCCATGAAGGCCGCGTGGGACAAGGCGCCCGCCGGCCCGAAGAAGGACGCAGCGCTGAAGCACTACGAGGCAGCCGAGAAGGCGAACACGGCGAAGAACGACGCCGAAACCAACAAGGAACTCGATGCGGCGAGCGAGAAGCTCTCGTGACATCCGACACCTGATGCAAACCTTGGCCGCCCCTCGCCTTGCGGAGGGCGGCCCTCTCATTTCAGGAGCGGGCCGCTCTGATCCAGATACGCCGGATCGAACTCGGCAAGGTCCACCAGCCCGGCATAGTCGTGAAACGTGACATGGACGTCCCGGAAGGTCACCAGTCCATTCTCGCGAAGCCGGCGCAAAACGCGGTTCACATGGACCGCACTCAACCCCAGCGTATCGGCGAGGTGGTACTGCGTCAGAGGGCAGTCGAACCCTTCCTTGCTGCCTATTCCGACCAGCGCAAGCCTCGATCCCAGCTCCAGCAGGAAATGCGCCATGCGGGCCTCCGCATCACGCAAGCCGATCCCGACGAGATGTTCAACGACCATCGCCTCGTCACGCGACGCTGCCCAGAGTATGGCGGTCGCCAAGCGAGGGGTCTGCGCGAACGCATTAAGAAGGTCGCTCTTCAACACTTCAGCGGCCTCAATTTCCACGATAGGTTCGAAACTGTGATCCGAGGTGCGCAACAGCAAGCTGCGCAAGCCAAGGAAATCTCCGGGCACCTGAAAATCGACAATCTGGCGTGTCCCGTCAGGCTGGAGCTTGTAGGAACAGACCCAACCTGCGGATAGAATATAGGCGGCCTGAGTCGACTGGCCCTGATGCACCATATCACGCCCCGCAACGAAGGAGCGGCGACGTTGGTGCAGGCGCTCGAGCACATCCAACTCAGCCTTTGACAAAGCGACAAAGGCCGAAAGTTTGCGGGTCAGGGGGCTGTGTTCAGCTGATGTCATGTGGCCTCCCGGCATGTCGTGACCCAAGAGCAGAAATCGGCTGACACTGCTCTGGATCAGTCCAGCATAGAGCAATTCCTGCTAGATGTACGGATGCATCTGAATCTCACCATTCCCGGTTCACGATGCCAAGAAAGGAAACCCGGATGTCCACGGCGAGCGAACATGCAGGCCAGGCTGCCCTATCGATCTGCGAGGCGCTCCTGCTTGCCTTGAACGATCGTGGACTGCTTCCGGAGCACGAGATCTTGGGCGTTCTTCGCGACGCTGCAGCGACGCACGAGAACGCCGTCGGCACCGAACTCGAAACGGAGAGGCACCGCGCCGTCGCGGACTTGATCAACGCGATCATCACTGGCCGCAACTCGGTTCGACGTTTGTGACGTCAAGCTTCAACAGTGGGCGGGAGCATTTATGGATCTGCACTTACGGAAAGCAAAAAAGATATTCTTTGAGGTGCTATTGTAGAACCCTTGCTGAGCCATCATTTCAATAGCATTGGCACTACGGTATGGCGAGTGCCAAAGCACATCCTAACATTGCCATGCTCCCTTGGATCTCCGAAGAAGGAGCACTTACGTGTCGTTCACTCCACTCGGCGTTGTTGCATTATTCCAGCTCAGCTTACAGCACGCCCTTACCCGCTTGAACTCAGGTCGCGTTTATCCGCTCAAACGCGGGACGTCCTCGCGGTAGGGACACCCATTGCTGGGCGCCCCCCGCAAAGATCCGTACGGGCGCAATTCGCGCATACGGCTCCTACCTTAGGTGTTTGACGGCAAACCGCTTATTTAGCCATGGGTGAAGGATTCTCGGGACCGGTAACCATTCCTCTGCAATTTCGTCCATCCTTTGCCAGGTTGTCTTGTGTCTCTGACTGCGACGCCGAAGCACTCGTAGCCAGATCCTTTGAACTTGATGCCTGAAGGCATGGAGCGACCGTGAGTTGGTCGGCACCGCATGATAGGCAAAATAACCCATAAGAACGCCCTTCAGCCATACCCCTTGTTCGGGAATAGAGCGGTTTATATACCGCCGTAATACCTCCGTTATCTGTCTCAACTTGTCCCTTCTGCGGTCTCTCCGGCTTTTGCGTTTGAGTTGAAAGGCTCCCTTTCGGGAGCATCCGCATATGTGGGTGAAACCAAGAAAGTTAAAGGTTTCCGGACGTGACAAGCCACGTCGCTTTCGCCGATAGGCCGCGTAACGGCCGAACTCGATAAGACGGGTCTTGTCAGGGTGAAGGTGAAGGTCGAACTGGTTCACTCGTTCCCGCATCATTTTCTGGAAGCGTTGCGCATCAGCTTCGAATTCGAAACCAACAACAAGGGGTCAGTTGAGGATACGTGTAAAATGTACTCACTTCAGATAAAATCGTTATAAACCCTTGTGTTGCCGAGCCTCTTTTGTGATTTCACCCACTAAGCCACGACTTATTTTGCCTTCAAAACACGCATGAATTTTCCGAATACTCAGGTCTGTCGTCCTGGCGACTTCTTCCACCTCAGCTCGCACGCGGCTTGATATTGCTGGTCTGCCAATTCTTTTGCCGCGTACTTGGGCGGCTTTCATGCCGGCGGTCACTCGTTCAGAAATGAGTGAGGATTCCAGTTCAGCCATGGCTCCGATGAGCGTGAACATCGCTTTGCCCATTGGGCTGGAGGTATCGATCTGATCTTGAACCGAGATGAACCTGATATTGAGATGATTAAATTCTTCCAGGGCGGCAAGTAGATGTGCGGTTGAACGAGCAAAGCGATCAAACTTCCAAACCAGAACGCAATCAAATTCGCGGTTCCTGGCAGCTTTCATCAGGCTTTGAAGCTGAGGGCGCTCCTGTTTGCGCCCCGATACCGCAATATCGAGATACTCCTCAGCGATCACCAAGCCAGCTCTGCTAGCATAGGTGCGGAGACCGTCAAATTGCAGATCCGTCTTCTGCTCTGGTGTGGAGACACGCAGATAGAGCACGGCCTTATTCGAATGTCGCTTGCTCATGATCGCCTTACGAAGAAGCGTCCATTAAAGTATTCTTTATTGGACAAATAATAGCTGCTTTCAGCATATTGCAAAATAAGGATTTTTTCCAACAGCTTGGCACATCCCTTTCTGGACACTTGGCGCGCACTGATGACCGCACTAAATCGTACTGCCTATCCCCGTTTTTCGAAAAAACTCTCTGAAGAAGAGCTTCACGCAAAATACACTCTTCCCACTGCTGACATCGACTTCATCAGAAAATCTGCAAAGGGCAATAGGCAAAGGCTGACTTTGGCCTGCTTACTAAGCACCTACCGAGATCTTGGCTATTTTCCTTCCTTGCCTGATATCCCGCCTTTTGTCTGCCTTTATCTTGCGCGGCAGCTGGTTATTCCCAATGAGACGGAGCCGTTGGGAGAAGCAAAACTGAGGCCTTCTATCGGCGTTGTTGCATTATTCCAGCTCCGGTTGCAGTACGCCCTTACCCAGCCAATTCAGGTCGCACTGATACGCTCGAACGCGGGACGTCCGAGGGCGGTCATTGTGTTGAGGACGGAGACAT
>CANNAV010000145.1 GCA_947502585.1 uncultured Pseudovibrio sp. | reverse complement strand
CTGCACCCTTCTTGAAACCGGAAACGATTCATACCGGTTTGCCCAGTCAAAAGCGTCCCGATAACACTTCAGAAGAATCCAAAAAGGCCCTGTCTGCGAGCGCTCGCAGACATGGCCTTTTTCGCCCACAGGGTGGGTCAGTTTTGGATGCAAAAAGTAGGTCAATTTTCAATGCTGATTGACAGCACCGATCGTGATCGCTTCATAATAGATCTGCGCGCATTGTGGGGCATCGGAGATTTCTAGCGGGCGGATCATAACACTCATGGACTTCACTCATCTGAATTTGGGAGGCGTGTCATGCCACAAACTCAGTCAGCTGAAAAGAGAAAAAGGCTCAGCTCTTTATCACTGCTGAATGATCGCGTTTTGCCATTCCTGGAGGAAGTGTTGGCGCTTGAGGTTGTCCTGATAGACCAGCAGCCCAGGGCCAAGGCGGATGGCGCGTAGGGAAAGGTTTGGTGCCACCTCGCTATGATTGAGTTTTGGGTAAGGGTAGTAATCTGCGCCCTCTTCGCTCCAGCTGGCGGTGATCAGGTGATCAATGAAATCACCAGCAATCTCCGGCTGTTCTGCACCTGCCGGAATGATGGCGGAACGCAGCATAAGGGTCGTAAAGTCTTCCAGTTCCAGAATGCCAACATCAGGGTCTTTTGCTGCCCGCGCTGAGGCATAGGAGCCGAGCACGTTGTAGGCCACGGCTAGATCGCCTGTTGTGATGTCTGAGATCATATCCGCAGAGCAGCAATAAAGCTTGGCATTGAGGCTGCCCATCACTTCATTCAGGCGCCAGAACGTGTCTGAGGTGCGTGCATCCTGCGTGGCGAAGAGAAAGCCAAGTCCACTCTGACGAATGTCGTAGGTGCCGACTTTGTTGAGGAAGCGGTCGGGATTGTTGCGCAAGGTTGAGATGAGGTTCTGCCGTGAGGTTGGCACCTCCAGCCCCTCAAAGGCGGACTTGGAGTAAACCACGGAGGCTGGTTCCTGCGTAAAGGCAAACACGTGGTCACGCCAGCGGGCCCAGTCTGACATCAGGCCCGCAACGGATGAGCTGTGCGGCTTTGTGAAGCCATCATTTGCCAATTTCACCTGCAGGTCCATCGCTGAGGAGATGGCCACGTCGAACACCTGCCGCTCCTCATAAAGCGCTTTCATCAGCTCCGTGCTGCTCACAACGGTGTAATCGATGGAAACGCTCGGATACTTGCGCTGGAAGGCCTCCACCATCGGGGCGAAGATATCGATATCGGAGTTGGAAATGATGCGCAGGGTCTGCACCTCTTGCGAGGCTGGGAAGATCTTGTGCTGCTCAATCTCATAAGCGCGGGCTGAAACCAGCGACACCAACAACACAATCAGGACTGAGGGAAATAGAAGGATACGCATGCGCCTCTGACATTTGTTCTGTTTGAAAGTTTCAGGTGTCCGCCGTGAGCCTGTGTTACTTCTTCGGCGATTGTAAGTCCCAGACCAGAGCCCACGGTGTCCTCAGCGTTTTTGCCGCGTGAGAACCGTTCTGTAAGCTTCTCGATGTCTTCCGGCGCAAAGCCCGGACCTTGATCATAGACTGAGAGTACCACCCATCTCTCTTCATGAGTAACGGTGATCTTTACGTCTTCCCCTTGCGGGGCGTATTTGATGGCATTGTCCAGAATGTTACTTAAAGCGTTCTGGATGAGGATCGCATCACCCTTGATGTACGGCGGTTCTTCTCCATGCAGGCTGAGCGTTTTGTCCTGCATTTCTGCCAGTGGCCGCAAGCGCTCCAATGTTTCATCTGCCAGCTCCAGCAGATTGATTTCTTTCACTTCCAGATGGTCTGTTCGGAAAGAAACCATAGCGTGGTCAAGCAGCTGACCAGCAGCACGAGAGCTTTCATCAATAGCCCGGATCATCTCTTTCAGTGCAGCCCTGTTTTCCGGTCGCTCCACGCGGCGTAAGGCGATTTCTGCTTGTGTACGCAGCACTGTAAGTGGAGTGCGGATGCGGTGGGCAGCTTCGGCGATGAACTCTTCAGATCGGGTCAGCGACTTCTTCAGGCGGGCCATGAAGCGATTGAGCGCGACCACCAGTGGGGCCATCTCGCCCGGTACGGGGGCTTGCACAGCACGTAGGTCTTGTGGGCCTCTTCTGGAAACGGAATTTGCCAGCGTTTGTACAGGCCGAACGGCGGATTGAGCTGTCAAAACGCCCAACACCGCCGCGGCGATGAAGAAGCCGAAGCCGAGGTAAGCAGCGTTGGTGGAGATGCGCTCCAATGTTTCACGCTGCCGTTTCAGGGTTTGGGCAACGGATACGGTGACTTCAACTGGCCCGGATGCATTGGAAAGCCGCCGTGTAGCAGACACCATGCGAATGCTCTCGCCCAGATAATGAGAGGTGATGAAGCGGTGGTTTTCCCGCCCTTTCGCCGTGTAGGCCTCAGGTAAGCTTTCATATCCAGTCAGATACTTTCCATCAGCAACAACGCGGTAGAAGACGCGGTCGTCACTCACGTTTCCGAGCATGGAGAGAGCTGAGTATGGAATATCGACGGTGACCTCCCCGCTCTGAATGGCAGCACTGTCTAGAATGGAGGTGGCTGAGGCGGACAGGATGTTGTCCTGAGATTCTTCTGCCACCTGCTTGGCGTAGGTCATTACCATCACGAACAACAGGGCAGCCAGCACAGCGGCAATGCCGAGCAGCTGCAGGGTCAGGCGTCGGCGGATGGAGCCGGAGATGTTGGCCTCTAACGTCATGTCAGGCTCAACCGATAACCCAACCCGCGCACGGTGATGATCTGCACGGAGGAGGAGGATATATGCCTGCGCAGACGGGCCACATAGACCTCAATGGCATTTTCAGAGACGTCCTCGTCATACGAAAATAATCTGTCTACAAGCTTGGTTTTGGAGAAAATAACGTCCGGAGCGCTAAAAAAAATCTCCAAAAGACGCAGTTCTTTGTTCCGCAGGCTCACCGTTTTGCTGCCGATTTTGAGTGTTCCGGCTAAGGAATCGAACACCAGATCACCGAATCGTTTTGCGTTCGTCACTCCGCCAGATTTACGACGCATCACAGCCCGGCAGCGGGCTTCTAACTCTGAGAAATCAAAGGGTTTTGTGATGTAGTCATCGGCACCGAGATCAAGCACCCCTACCCGATCAGAAACCTCAGAACGGGCTGTCAGAACAATGACCGGAGTATCATCCTGACGTCCTCGATGTTCATTTAGAAAATCTCGTCCATCACCGTCGGGAAGCATAATATCGAGCAGGATCATGTCGTAATCTGCCGTTGAGATAAAGTCCTCAGCAGTCGAAATTTCAGCAGCGTGATCGACTACATGGCCGTCCAGCGTCAAGCGTTCGACGATGGAGGTGGCCAGTTTGGCGTTATCTTCAACGAGAAGAAATCTCATCTTTAGCTTCCCCAAAAAATCAAGGAGGTGACAGGTTTGTGTCAGGTTTCCGTGTTTTCACGTAAGTCATGGGCGACAAATGCTGCCCCTGTCAAATGGGAGGACAAAATGAGTTTTATTCGGGCGCGCCGCTTGGTTGCGGCAGCGGCTATGGCCGCGGCGACTTTCTCACTACCTGCAGCTTCAATTGCGGAGCCAGTTGTTGAAAGCATCCACTTCCTCATTCCAGGTGGTGCTGGTGGCGGCTGGGATGGCACCGCACGCGGCACAGGCGAAGCGCTGACCAAATCCGGTCTTGTCGGTAATGCATCCTACGAGAACATGTCCGGCGGCGGTGGCGGCAAGGCCATCGGTTATCTGATTGAGAATGCAGCAAGCCAGCACGGCACGCTGATGGTGAACTCCACGCCAATCGTGATCCGTTCTCTGACCGGTGTGTTCCCGCATAACTTCCGTGACCTGACGCTGGTTTCCGGCACAATCGGTGACTACGCCGCTATCGTGGTTGGTAAGGATAGTCCGATCAACTCCATGAGTGACCTGTTGGCAGCTTACAAAGCTGACAAGCGCGGCACTGCCATCGGCGGTGGTTCTGTACCGGGCGGCATGGATCACCTTGTTGCAGCCATGGTGATGGAAGCTGCTGGCGAAGATGCAACCGCTGTGAAGTACATTCCGTATGATGCGGGTGGAAAGGCTATGGCTGCGTTGCTTTCCGGCGAAATCTCCGCGCTTTCTACAGGCTTCTCTGAAGCGATTGATCTTGCAAATGCGGGTGAAGTGAAAATCATCGGTGTGACCGCTGACGAGCGCGTTGCAGCCTACAAAGATGCGCCAACCATGAAGGAACAGGGCATCGACACCACCTTCGTCAACTGGCGTGGGTTCTTCGCGGCTCCCGGCCTGCCGGAAGAACAGCTGACCGCTTATCAGGAAGCAATTGCAAAGATGTACGCCACTCCAGAGTGGGAAGAAGTGCGTGCACGTAATGGCTGGGTGAACATCCATAACTCCGGCGAAGACTTCCAGGCGTTTCTTGAAGGTCAGGAAAAGGCCATCGGCGATCTCATGAAGAAGCTGGGCTTCCTCTAAACCAATAAAAATAATGGGATGCGCTCTAATGGGTGCATCCACTTGCCACGCCAACGGGAGGGGATGATGGCACTGGACCGATGGATTGCTCTTGTCATTCTGGCAGTGAGCCTCAGCTACGGATACACGGCGTTCTTTTTGATGGACGCAGGCCTGCCGCCTTTCATGCGGTTTAACCCGATCTGGCCAAGCACGTTTCCAAAAGTCATTGCAGTATTGGCCACGATCACCAGCCTTGCCATTCTGCTCGGTTTTGAAAAGAAGCCTGCCGAGAGCGGTGCGGACGAGATCGATTTCAGCAGATTGTGGGATTACAACATTGGACAGGCAGTCTTTCTGCTGGCTTTGATGGTGGCCTACGCCTTACTGCTGCGCCCTGCTGGCTTTCTGCTCTCTACCCTGCTCTTCATCGTGATTGGCGCGGCCCTCTTGGGCGAGCGACGCTTCGCTATCCTCGTACCAGTTGCCGCCGTTGCTGCGGGGGGCGTTTGGTATCTGGTTCAGCAAACGCTGGGTATCTACCTCAGCCCGCTGCCGACATTTCTAAACTAGGAGGCCACAATGTTAGACGGTATTTGGATTGGCCTCTCGACGGCTTTCTCGTTTTCTAATCTGCTGATGGTGATTGGCGGCTGCCTGATCGGCACCTTCATCGGCATGCTGCCCGGCCTCGGCCCCATGTCCATCATCGCCATCATGATCCCGGTGGCGATCTCCATCGGTGATCCCTCTGCCGCACTGATCCTGCTCGCAGGAGTCTACTACGGCGCAATTTTTGGTGGCTCTACCTCCTCGATCCTCATCAATGCGCCGGGTGTAGCTTCCACCGTTGCCACCAGCTTTGATGGCTATCCGCTGGCCCGTCAGGGCAAGGCTGGTAAAGCGCTGACTGTGGCCGCAATCGCGTCCTTTGCAGGTGGCAGCATCGGCGCAATCCTGCTGATGATCTTTGCTCCAGCTTTGGCCTCTGTCGCCCTGCTCTTCCACTCCGCCGAATACTTCGCGCTCATGGTGGTCGGTCTTTCTGCAATCGCCGCGTTTGCCGGCAGCGGACAGGTGGCGAAGGCGCTGCTGATGACGCTGGTTGGTCTGATGATGGCAACCGTTGGCGAAGGTGCGCTGTTCAACCAGCCACGCTTCACCATGGGCATTCTGGACCTTCAGTCCGGCTTTGGCTTCATCACTTTGGCGATGGCCATGTTCGCTCTGCCAGAGGCATTGTTCCTTGTGCTGGACCCATCTCGCTCCAACTCCGGCGGCAATGGTGGTGACATCAAAGATCTGCGTATCACCAAGGAAGAAGCCAAGAAGATCACCCCAGTGATCGGACGCCAATCCATTCAGGGCTTTCTGATCGGCGTTCTGCCCGGTGCTGGCGCGACCATCGCTTCCTTCCTCGGTTATGCAGTGGAGCGCAACATTGCACCGAAAGAAGAACAGGCAGAGTTCGGCAAAGGCTCCGTCAAAGGCCTCGCCGCGCCAGAGTCTGCCAACAATGCGGCGTGTACAGGTTCTTTCGTTCCCCTGCTGACCCTTGGCATTCCGGGTTCAGGAACCACAGCGATCCTGCTGGGTGCTCTCATCGCGCTGAATGTATCTCCGGGTCCTCGCCTGATGGTGGATCAGCCAGAGATCTTCTGGTCCGTAATCATCTCCATGTATGTGGGCAATGTGATCCTGCTAATCCTGAACCTGCCGCTGATCCCGTACATCGCTAAGGTGCTGGCAGTTCCACGCAATTATCTCATTCCGTTCATTCTGTTCTTCACCCTAATGGGCGCATATATTGGACAGAACAACGCGACGGAGCTGCTGATGCTCGTGGGCTTTGGGGTGTGCGCAACGCTTCTGCGCTTTGCCAACTATCCGCTGGCACCGCTGTTGATCGGCTTCATTCTGGGCAGCATGCTGGAAGATAACTTCTCCCGCTCCATGCAGCTTTATGATGGCATTGGCTTTATTCTGGAACGCCCGATGACCATGGGCCTGCTGGCTCTGGCGGTTATTCTGGTCGTGCTGCCAACCATCCGTGCGCGTCGCGTGCGCAAACAGGAACTGCAGGCCGCTGAAAGCGACTGATAACATATCAGCTGGGAAACTGAGTTTTGGCATTTGAGAGAATAGACCTTTTCAACCTTTCCATAACGCTTGCAATCGCAGGTGCTGGAGCTGGTCTTTTTTCTCTCCTCGGTTTTCCCGCTGCCCCCCTCACCGGATCTGCACTGGCTGTTTCCATCGGAGGTCTGCTCGGTGCGCCGGTCACCGTTCCCCTTTGGCTGCGGACCCTGTGCTTTATCGTGCTAGGCACAGGCATTGGTTCTGGGGTTACACCAGCCGTCATTGATGCCGCCGTAACATGGCCTGCCAGCTTCCTCGCTCTCGGCATTAGTCTTGTCCTGAGCATGCTTCTCAGTCGAATGGTTCTGGTGCGCTTCTTTGGTTTTGATGCCTACAATGCTTCACTAGCCTCCTCACCGGGCCACCTGAGCTACATCCTCAGCATGGCAGCAGATGCAAAGGCGGATGTGACACGTATCGGACTAGCCCAAAGCACGCGGGTTCTCTTTCTCACTATCTGCGTGCCTCTCTTCATCACTCTGCTTTTTGAAGAAACCGGAGCATCTTTCCTCCCTGCAAAGAACATAACCCCACTCTCTGCAGTTTTTCTTCTGCTGGGTGCTGCTGTGGTGGGAACCATCTTTCTGAAGATGAAGCTGCCTGCAGCCTACCTGCTCGGTGGAATGCTCGTGTCCTCGCTTGGGCATCTGACGGAGTTCACTCCGGGCAAGATGCTGGACTGGGCCACAATTGGCTCGTTTCTGATCATGGGAGCTTTGATCGGCACTCGCTTCAAAGGCATCAGCCCAGACCTTTTCGCAAAGGCCATCGGCGCGGGTATCGCTGTTACTCTCATCACTGTCGGCATGGCCATCCTCGGCGTTGTATTGGCTATGCCGCTGGTTGGTCTGGACCCGAGCCTGCTGTTCGTCGCTTTTGCTCCCGGCGGTGTAGAAGCCATGGCAGCTATTGCCG
Source organism: uncultured Pseudovibrio sp. (assembly GCA_947502585.1). Lineage (GTDB taxonomy): Bacteria > Pseudomonadota > Alphaproteobacteria > Rhizobiales > Stappiaceae > Pseudovibrio. The sequence continues at coordinate 1,614 of CANNAV010000145.1, read as the reverse complement.
TGCAGAGTGGACTAGACCCCACCTTCGTCGCCGCCCACCACGTCTTTCGCCTTCTGCTCCTGACCTTCCTTGTGCCGCTGTTGCTGAGGCGGGCGAAGATTGAAACTATGAATAACTCTAGTTTTAAATGAAATTTAAAATACTGACTTTATTGATCTCGTAGTCACTTTGTCGGGATGTGGTGGTATGTGGTCAAAAGCAGAGATTTTTAGAAATAAAATTATTGTTAGTCTTCTTTTTATTGATGCTTTTCTATTCTATTTCTTTGACAAACAGCCAGATTATGTTGGCTTTAGTCTGAGTTTTTTAATCAGTATATCCTTCGTTGGAATAGCTGCTTACTATCACTACAAGCGCGCTGAACCAAAGATTGCAAAAGCTTTTAAAGCCACATCGCACCTTGTTCTTTACACCGCACTCGGCTCAATTTTTAACCACTTGCTGGTTCTGACTAATCGCCCCACAATCGATAGTGCTCTGACGGCTATAGACAGTACTTTCGGGTTTTATTGGCCTGAATTTATAGAGATGGCTCAGAACATACCTTTATTGGATACACTAAGCTCATTTGCATACAACTCATCACTCCCACAGATTGCATTTGTGGTTCTGGTTTTGAGCTTTTCCGGAAGGTTTGAGAGGCTCGATAATGTGCTAAACGCCTTCGTAATCAGTAGTTTGATTACAATTGTGTTTTGGGCACTTTTCCCATCATTTGGTTCTTACGTACACTACAGCCTTACGAATGAGGTTTCAGAAATACCAAGTCTGGTCGTCAACAAAGAGAATGTCGAGTTGATACTTCAATACCGTAGCGGTGATTGGGATACTCTATGGGTTGATAAACTCACTGGCCTCATCGCTTTGCCATCATTCCATACTGTCATGGCCGTACTGACAATTTATGCATGCTGGGGCGTACGTTTTATAGCTTGGCCTGTTTTTGCATTGAATATGCTTGTTCTAATCTCTGTGCCCATTGATGGGGGGCACCATTTGGTAGACGTGTTTGCGGGAGTAATGGTTGCTGTATTTGTGATTACATTGGTTGAAGGAAAAGCACACTCCTTACAGTCGATGTTTTCAAAGCAAAAAGATTTGCAATCGCTAGGGCGTTAAAGATCTCTTGTAAGTCCTCCAACCCACTCAATGATCAGGCGTGAATCTACGTAGGAGTTGAGCTGAAAAATGCATTCCGAATAGGTTAGGCGGAAGTATTTTCCTCAAATTGGACCAAAGCTCAAAAATTTCCCTTATTCATGAAGGTATATCAATCGGCTCAAGACATTAATTCTCAGGGCAACCTGATAGCCTCGCGGAATAATAAATATTCCAATGAAACCGACGGGGAGTTTAATGAGCGCAGCTTCACTGGAAACTTTGGGAACACTGGAAAGCCGTGTGCGATGGCTTGCCTCCTGGACCATTCACAATGCCAACCATCTGCGTGGGGCTGATGTTGGTGATGTGAAAGTTGGCGGCCATCAGGCCTCTTGCGCCTCCATCAGCACCATCATGACTGCGCTGTATTTTCATAGCTGTCAATCAGCATTGAAAATTGACCCACCTTTTGCATCCAAAACTGACCCACCCTGTGGGCGAAAAAGGCCCTGT
>CANNAV010000144.1 GCA_947502585.1 uncultured Pseudovibrio sp. | reverse complement strand
TGTAGATCAAACCTGATCTGACAAAGCACCGCCACAAAACGGAAACTGTCAGATCATGTCTGAACTTCTACACATAATGAAATTGTCCGGGATCAGGGACGAACTCCAGTCTCATTCATGGCCTGATCGAGGACATCCAGCAGGTATTCAGCATTTTCCTTAGAAAAAATCATCGGTGGCCGCAGCTTCAACACATTGTCATAAGGCCCCTCGGTTCCCATCAGGACACCAAGATCCTTCGCGCGGTTTGCAACACGTCTGGCCTTATCTGTAGCCGGCTCTTTGGTGCAACGGTCTTTCACCAGCTCAATACCGAGGAAAAGTCCCATGCCACGTACATCGCCAATGAACTCATACTTCTCCATCATCTTTCGAAAGCCAGAGAGGATATAGTCACCAACGACACGCGCATTCTCTCGCAACCCGTCCCGCTCAATCACGTTCAGCACCGAAAGTCCGGCTGCACAGGAAACCGGATTACCGCCAAAGGTGTTGAAGTACTCCATGCCATTGTTGAAGCTGGCAGCAACGTCGCGAGTGGTCACGAGCGCGGCCATAGGATGGCCGTTGCCAATTGGCTTGCCCATAGTGACCACATCCGGCGTCACACCTTGTGTCTCGAAGGCCCACCAGTGCGCTCCCACACGGCCAAACCCAACCTGCACTTCATCAGCCACACACAAACCGCCCTCAGCGCGGATCAGCCTGTAAACCTCCTGCAGGTATCCATCCGGCATGAACACCTGACCAGCCACACTCGGAATTGACTCTGCAATGAAGAATGCTGGCGCACGTCCCTGCTTTTTCATAAGATTCAGCTGTTCAGCGACGCTTTGTACATAGCGCTGAGTAACCTCCTCAGGAGCCCAGTCAACCGGTGCCCGATAAGCATCAGGAACAGCTGCCTCAAACACATGGTCAGGCCGCCCCTTGCCACCATTGCGCTTATATTTGTAAGGGCTCAGCGCAATCAGCTCAGGCGTTGTACCGTGATAGGCCCAATCCAGAACCACCGCATCGCGGCGCCCGGTATGTGCCTCTGCCATGCGGAGCATCAGACTGTTTGCCTCACTGCCCGTACACACAAACGAAGCCACAGCCAGATCCTCCGGTAATGTCGCTGTCAGGCGCTCTGAATACTCAACTATATTGTCGTGCAGGTAGCGCGTATTGGTGTTGAGCAAACCAGCCTGATGAGAGAGTGCCTCAACGACCTCCGGATGCGCATGGCCCAGATGACAAACATTGTTGAAGCAATCCAGATAGGCCTTCCCGCGATGATCAATCAGGTAAGCCCCCTCACCGCGCACAAACTTGATAGGCTCACTGTAGGAGATGGAAAGGTTCGGCAGCAGATTTTGACGACGCGATGAAACAATCTCATCTACAGACCGTCCTGTACTGCCCAGTGTTTCTTGCGCAAGTCCGGCAAAGTCAATGGCGGATGGGAACAAGTCCGCCCACACATCAAGATACTTTTCCTCACCAGCGCCAGGGATTTCCTCGGCACTCAGAGAAACATCCGCACAAAGTTGCAGGTGAAGATGCGGTACCCAGCCACCATTCTCACCCTCAGCTCCCAGATACCCTATGGTCTCACCAGCTTTAATCACATCCCCCGCACACAAACGGCGCGTGGCTTCATGAGCCATGTGCCCCCAAAGGCTCACAAACGGCTGACCGCAGTCCGTTTCATGGTCCAGTGCAATCAGGCAGCCATAACCAAGCGGGTCAGTTTCAATCACAACAGAACGCACTTTGCCATCCATTGGCGCACAGACGCGAGTGCCAGCAGGCAGGAACAGATCAAGCCCCAGATGGCTCCTGCGACGCTCGCCCGCAATAAAATGGCTCTCAAAAAAGTCAGAGGAATAAACACTTCGGCTTTCGCCCCACGGGCCAATTCCAAGTTCAACACCATGCGCCTCGCAATACTCTTCCCACCATTCTTGCGCAGCATCTGGCTGACGATCGCGGGACGTCACAGTCATCTTATTCTGTGGATCTGCATAAGGCACCAATGCCCTGGACATAAACCTGGGATGACGCTCAAACAAGGCATCGAATGAGTTACGGTTTTTCGTGCAAAACGCCGCCACTTTGCGAGCACCCGGCACTGCGTCGAACCCACAGGCTTTGCGCAGTATTCCAGTCGCAAACGATGGTTTCATGCCATAAAGTTTGTGAAGCAGGTTCCATGCCGGCACTTCACTGACGGCTAAGTATGGATTGTAATCAGTCTCCTCTTTCCGAAGAGCAGACAGGCTCACGCTCGTCACCAGGCGCATGGCAATCAGATCAAAGAGAAGTTCAACCTCCCCTTCTTCCAATGGGTATTCAGCATGAAACGCAGCAGCCAGATCAGCAGCAGCACCGATTGGATCAGCCACCTCCATAATTGTATAGGCCGCCGCAATCGCAACTTCTGCAATTACAGGCGTATGCAGGCTGTCACCAAAATCGATCAGGCCACAGACACGTGAGTGATCCTCTGGATCAACCAGCACATTCCAGTCATTGGCATCATTGTGAATGACAGCGGCACGTAAGCCAGTGAGCTGCGGCGCAACAATCCGGTCAAACCGATCAAGGAAATATTCGACAACACGCCGATGATCTCGATCACCAATCGCACTCAACCGATCACGCGCATCCCCAGCCGCACGCAAATCCCACTCAAAGCTGCGCAAGGCACCTGGATGCACAAACCCGCGCAGTGCCTTGTCCATCTTACCGAGTAATGAGCCCAGACTGGCGACAACACCGTCTTTGCGCTGAGCTTCAGCAAGCGGAACGCCGGGAATCCAGGAAACCACGCGCATGGCATGGATCGCACCATCCAGCCCGACAACACTTTGCGTGGCACTGCCGTCCCTGGTCAGGCGCAGGCGTGGCATCGGCAAATCGGGGGAGGACACAGCAAGATGTTTCAGCAAAGCAGTCTGAAAACCTGTCTCTGCTTCCGGTTCACTTGCATTGACGAGCTTGACTGTCCAGCGCGTACCATCCTTAGCGTCAAGACGATGGTTCTGATCGCGCTCACTCTCTAATGGAGATAAGTTACCTTTCAGGTTCCAGTGCTCCAGCAGAAGGGCTGCGATGGTATCACGGGCAAAATTGGGGGCGGGATGGCTAATATCAGTCATAAATCTCTCCGGTTGCCCGGAATATAGCGCACACTGATATTTCAGAATATCGACTTTATGTCAGTTGCGCCGCCACTATGTCGCGATTAATAGGCATATTAACGGCACTCTTCCTGACAGCCCGCTCAGAGGAACCTCAATGCTCGATGCTACCGACCGGGAGATCATCGCAATTCTCTCCAAACAAGCCCGCATTCCGATCAAAATGCTGGCAGCCCGTATCAAACTGTCACGCAGTGCTACCAGTGAACGCATCACGCGGCTGGAGAACAACAACATAATTCGCGGCTATCGGGCTGACATTGGCGGCCTTGATCCTGCGCACATCTCCGCCTTCCTCTTCATCAGCCTGTTACGCACGCCCATGCGCGGAATCCCCGACATACTGGCAGCCTTTCCCGAGATTAAGCGTGTAAGCTCGGTAAGTGGCGAGCTGGATCTTGTGGTCGAGGTTGCCGCCTCTTCAATGGAGAGGCTCAACAACGTCAGGGACGCCATCGCATCTGCTGACGGCGTAAAAGACCTGACAACCACAGTCATTTTGCGGGATGAGTTTCAACGCAGCTGAACACGAAAGGGCGCTGACAGCAACAAAGACGTTATCAACGCCCTTAAACCACCGCCCTCACAACCTGTGATCCCATCAGTTTCCGCTGACTATCGCGCCTGATCCAACATTCTTTTGCACTCCAACAACTCAAAGAGTGTAGACTGTAGCCGGTCAACATTGTCTTTGGAGAGCCTGGGAGATCGGGATGCCTCTTCTTTTTCAGAGCCCATCAAGCGATCCATGAAGCCAAACGTCCCATGACCACTTTTGCTATGCTGATCAGGCGCATCATCCGGCAAAAGACCGGATGGTAATGGTATTTTCTGCTCGGATTCACTCTCAAGTGGAAGAACCGCCTGTTCTTCAACATGTCGCTCAGCCACCCAGTCTTCCTGCGGCTCAAACATCCCTTGCGAAGACGTTATGACCGCCTGTTCGACCGCAGCTTCCGCAGCACTGCGCACTGCCCCCTCAGAAACCCGGGATGGATCAGGAGCTACGCCTACAGGCGTATTGGGGCTGGACGAGGTTGAAATGACAGCGCCACCGCTCTCTTTCCACACATCCATAACCACGCGCACGCCTTGCTCCCGCAAAATACGTTGCACGCCTTTAATCGTATAGCCTTCCCCATAAAGCAATTGGCGGATACCGCGCAAAAGCTCAAGGTCGTCAGGTCTGTAGTAGCGCCGTCCCCCGCCTCTTTTCAAAGGCCTGATCTGGGTAAATCGTGTTTCCCAGAACCGCAGAACGTGCTGCGGCAGATCCAGTTCACTCGCTACTTCACTAATTGTTCGGAACGCGTCGGCGCTCTTCTCCACGATGCAGACCCTCTAAACCTTACCATTATTGGGCCAGCAAATTAGCTGGCGCCCTCAACCAGAGCCTCATTAATGCGCTGTTTAAGAACATTGCTCGGCTTGAAAACCATAACCCGGCGTGGAGAGATCGGAACTTCCTCGCCTGTTTTGGGATTACGCCCAATGCGTTCACCTTTTGAGCGAACAACAAAAGAGCCAAAGCTAGACAATTTGACAGACTCGCCATTCTCCAGGCTGGCAGAAATTTCTGCAAGTACCTGCTCAACGAGTTCGGCAGATTCAGTCCGAGACAGGCCGACTTTCTGGTAAACCGCTTCACATAAATCAGCACGGGTTACAGTGTGACTACCCATTCCACCCTCCTCCGGTAAAGCCATGATCCGTAAGAATAAAGATTGCTTTCAACAAGTTACGGTATGGCTAACCGGCGTCAGGGTCAACAGCTCATTTGCTAAGAAATGCCAGCCTCCGGGTTTTTTTGCCGCTTTTTACCACTTAAGGAGCACTGCCCCCCAGGTAAAGCCGCCGCCCATAGCTTCCAACATGATCAGATCTCCCTTTTTTACCTTGCCAGCTTTTACAATACTGTCCAGCGCCAAAGGAATCGATGCAGCCGAAGTGTTGCCGTGCCCGGAAACTGTTTTCACAACTTTTTCAGGAGCGATGCCAAGTTTCTTTGCAGATGCATCAATGATACGCAGGTTTGCCTGGTGCGGAACAAACCAGTCCAGGTCTTCCGCAGTTGTGCCAGTGGCATGAAAGGCAGCTTCAATCACGTCAGTGACCATGCCAACAGCGTGCTTGAACACTTCACGTCCCTGCATGCGCAAATGACCTGCGGTTCCGGTAGTGGAAGGCCCGCCATCCACATATAGCTTTTCTTTATGACGGCCATCCGAACGTAAGTGACAGGTCAGCACACCACTTGTCTCTGAAGAAGCCTCACCATTCTGCGCTTCCATGACAACGGCGCCAGCGCCATCACCAAATAAAACACAAGTTGTGCGGTCTTCCCAGTCCAGAATGCGGGAGAATGTTTCAGCCCCAATCACAAGTGCACGTTTAACCAGTCCGCCGCGCAGATATGCATCAGCCGTGGCGACCGCATAAACGAAACCAGAGCATACAGCCTGAACGTCAAATGCAAAACCGTGGTTGATACCAAGTTCAGCCTGAACAGCAACAGCTGTTGCCGGGAACGTATTATCAGGCGTGGAGGTTGCCAGAATGATCAGATCAATGTCCTGCGCGTCAACACCGGCATTTTCCAGCGCCGCTTTGGCAGCGTTCACTGCAAGATGCGAGGTAAACTCACCGTCTGCTGCTATATGACGGTTCTTGATCCCGGTACGCTGAACGATCCACTCATCAGAAGTGTCAACAATCCTGGTAAGTTGTTGGTTAGTTACTGCTTTTTCTGGCAGGTAGCTGCCACAGCCCAAAAATACAGAGCGAAGTGCCTTCACTTTAAACCCTTCAGTTTTCTTCAGCCTCTGCGAAACGACCACGATGGTAGTTTGCCAGATCCTCAGAGATCTTTTTTATCAATTCATTCCTGGCCATATCGTAGGCCAGTTCAATCGCAGCACCAAAACCTTCGGCATCTGTTCCGCCATGGCTTTTGATAACAATCCCATTGAGCCCAAGAAAGACCCCGCCATTGACCTTACGCGGGTCCATTTTAGCTCGTAACCGCTCGAAAGCACCTCGGGCAAAAAGGTAACCAATTTTAGCCATGAGCGTACGCTTCATAGCAGCCTGCAGGTAGCCGGCAAACTGTTTTGCGGTTCCCTCGGCTGTTTTGAGTGCAATATTGCCGGCAAAACCCTCGGTCACAACAACATCAACGGTACCTTTACCAATGTCATCACCCTCGACGAAGCCAGAGTAAACAAGGTTTGGAGGGGACAGTTCGCGCAGCATTTTGCCGGCTGTGCGTACTTCCTCTACGCCCTTCACCTCTTCAACACCAATATTAAGAAGACCAATGGTCGGCTGTTTCACACTATGAACGGAACGACACATTGCGCCGCCCAGAATAGCAAAATCAATCAGCTGCTGCGCGTCCGCACCAATTGTAGCCCCCACATCAAGCACAATGGATTCACCACGAAGTGTCGGCCAAATTGCCGCAATCGCAGGACGCTCAATGCCAGACATGGTTCGCAGGCAAAACTTGGACATAGCCATCAGCGCACCCGTATTACCAGCGGAAACCGCAACATCTGACTCACACTTTTTGACCGCAGCAATCGCATTCCACATGGACGATTTACCACGGCCTTTACGCAGGGCCTGGCTCGGTTTTTCGTCCATTCCAATGGACACATCGCTGTGATGAACAACGGATGCCTGCTTCAGACGAGGGTATTCCTCGAGCATTGGCTCGATGACTTTACTGTCACCGAATAGCAGGAATTCGATATCTGGGCAGCGTTTCAGCACCTGATCGGCACCAGGCAGCACCACCTCAACACCGTAATCCCCCCCCATAGCATCCAGAGAAATACGTATTTTTTCAGACATTTCCAAATTTTTGCCTTGTCCCAACAAAGTCTGCCTTTGTATCGGCAGCCCTTGGAATAGTTAAGAGCATTTTCCCTAGGTTCAGTGGAAATGCGCGTCGCGAAGATACTCGATTATAAACGTCAGGCAACACCCACCCCTCAAAAACCTTTGCAACAATCTAAGATTATTATTTGCCTTTAAGGGCTTCCAGCGCAGCAAACGGAGAGGGCTTTTGCTCTTCATCCAGTTTCAGTTCTTTCTCCGGGTCCGGAGCATATGTGCTGTCCAATTCAACTCCGTTAGTCCTGGGAAATGGATCCAGCCCCAACGCAAAGTGCTCACAAACAACAGCTCCCAGGTCCACCTGAGAGCCTTCAAAATATTCCGGCGGATCGCTCTCATCAATATCCAGATCTACTTCCAGAGTATCATCATAACTCCGGCGACGCCCCCCGGAACCCCGATCCGGTAAAAACGTACGATCGAACTCTTCATCCACCATGCACTCGACAGGTTCAAGTGTAACAACACATTGCTGAACAGCGCTGGCGCGGATGTGACCGCGCACTGCCAGTCCATCACGGCGCCACGGACGCACTTTAAGATCGGCTTCGAACTCTGGCAATTCTATCAAACCATAGGCCCTGGCGATCTGCATCCGCTCATTCTCATTGAGGACAAGCTTTACTTGTTTGGTTTTCTTCCCAAGACGCACCGCATCAAAAAAATAGGCCCATGGGTATTCAGTTTCAGCCATCGCTGGCGCTTTCCCTTATAAGTTCGGTTTTTGGAGCCACAAATCTGACGTCGCCCTCAAGAATTTCATTGGTTGGAAGGGAAGCAAGGCCTTCCACTGCCTCATGCATGTAATGAACCAGCGCTCTTATCGCAACAGCTTCACCACTCTTGCCATAAATGTTTCTTACAAAGGCCTCATAAAGAGCTGAACTTTCCTTGTTTTCCAGAGCCTGCATATAACTGGCTGTGCGGCCGTAAAACGATTCGACCATAATTCGAACCCGTTTACGCACACCTTCATCACCAATACCGATCTCACGCATGCTCTGGTCCATATCCAGAAAAAAATAATCAAATACAGCCTGTGCAAAGTTCCGCGACACCTTATCCTCCCCTCCAAGCCGGTGAAAGATACAAAAAGCGTGCAAAACAATCATCTCGAAGCGACCTTCGCTCGTATCAGGTATACCATAGTGCTGATAAAACACTGGTAGTCGTGCCTGCGCGACGATACGCTCGTAAGTTGTTCTGACAGATGTGTCTTTACGTCGACGGAAAAAACCGAAGATCATGGCATCTCTCTTGCGCTTATCGAGTTACTTGTGTGACTGCCCCGTAGATGGCATGAGCACACGTCTGAATCTAAACCGCTTGCTTGCTGCAGTTTGCTGCATTTTGCAAGCCAACAGGATGTTTGGAATGTTTGCATTTGCATGCCGTACTGTGTTCCTCGCTTTTTTGAGCCTGCCACTTGTCGGCTGCTTCACCCAGACACTGACACACGGCCAGGTAGTTTCACCTGATTCAGTTAAAGATGTTCAGGTCGGTTCCAGCCGTGAGCAGGTAGAACTCCTCCTTGGCAGCCCGTCCACCACATCTAATCTGGACGGTGAGGCTTACTATTATATCTCGCAAAAAAGCGAAACAGTGGCATTCTGGTCCCCGTCTATCGTCGACCAGCGCATTGTGGCTGTATACTTTGATAAAGACGGTTACGTGAAATCCATCGCTGATTATGGCCTCGAAGACGGAAAAGTCTTTGATTATCTCGGCAGAAAAACACGCACCGGCGGTGCTGATTATGGCCTCCTGACGCAGATCCTGCAAGGAGCTGCAAACCCGTCAATCGGCCTCTAAGCTCCGCCCAACTACGATCTTGAAGAACGGCGCTTGCTGCAAGCGCCGTTTTTTGTGCGTTTTCTTGTGCCGGCTCAACATTTACTGGCCCAAAGCCGGCAAGCGATGGGTGGGCGCCCCTTTTCCGGCATAGATGTTCCAAAGTGGTGTCATGACCACTTATAACGGGAGGCGTCTATGGAACAGCTTAAAACAGCCGGAATTGGTTTATACGCCGAGTCATTGAGAATCCGGATTTATCTTGACGACTTGCTCCAAATAGATTCTTTTTTGGTCATGATTTGCGGTAAATTTTTA
>CANNAV010000143.1 GCA_947502585.1 uncultured Pseudovibrio sp. | reverse complement strand
AAGAGCCGGATGATGCGAGAGTATCACGTCCGGTTCTGTGAGAGGCTGAGGGTGAGATTCCCTCGGCCTACTCGACCTTTTTAAATGCTGTTCAACAGCCATAACCTATCAGTTGCTGATGGAGCGCAACATCAAGGAACCTTCTTGAGCCTGGCGAGAGGTCAAACCTTCCTGGCGTAGGTTTGGCATTCAAAATCGGTAATGGTTGTTGCAAACACTTCGTACTCAGCTGTACGGCTAATGCCGTAAAGGCGGTGGAACTCTGCTGTGCTCATTTGCTCTGCCGTTTTGCTTTGCAGCCATCTCTGAATGGCGATCTCCCAGTTTCCGGTCAGGTGATCGTACTGGGTGAGGTCTGCTTCCTGTGTGATCGAAGTGCCAGGATTACTCTTGTTTTCCAATCCTTGATGAATGCCCTCAAGGATTGCTGATAGGACGAGATACGGATTGGCATCAGCGCCAGCAACGCGGTGTTCAAGCCTTGCGCCTTTGCCATGTGTGGCTGGAACGCGGATAGCTGCGGCGCGATGGTCATAGCCCCAGCAACAGGTGATTGGCGCGTAAGTGCCCGGCTGCAGTCGGCGGTAGGAGTTGGCATGTGGAGCAAAAAGAATTTGCATGTCCAGCATGGTGTCCAACAGGCCACCTATGGCGTTGCGCAAGGTAGGGTTTGCTTCCTCCGCGCTACCACTAAAGACGTTGGTACCTTCTGCATCAAGCAGGCTGGTGTGGACGTGGAAGCCGCTGCCGGTCTCAGCTCCGTAGGGTTTCGGCATGAAAGTGACATCCATGCCGTGCTTGCGGGCAATATGGCGGACAACACGCTTGAACAACAGGCAGTGATCAGCTGCTTCGACAGCGCCTGGCACATGCAGCAGGTTGATCTCAAACTGCCCGTGACCGAACTCGGAAACGGTGGTGTCTGCAGGGATGCCCTGAACTTTGCAGGCCTGGTTGATCTCCATGAGGATCGGTTCGAACAGGGCCATAATGTCCAGATCATAGATCTGCGATGCCCGAAGACGCTGGCTGGTGCCGGGGATGTACGGGGGGAGCGGCAAACCGGTTGGGCTGGGTTCCCTGTCGATGAAGTAAAATTCCAGCTCTGTGGCGACAACAGGTGTCAGGCCTTTATTTTGGAACTTCTTCTCAACAGTTTCAAGGAGATTTCTTGGATCCAGCGGGGTTGGCTTCTGGTCCTCAATCTCAAAGAGTGTGACAAGAACTTGCGCCGTCGGTACCCTGGCCCAGGGCACGCGCTTCAGCGTACCCTGAACTGGTATGCATATGCCGTCCGGGTCCCCGCGCTCAATGGCAAGGCCAATGGCGGGGACATCGACGCCCCATACGTCCAGTGCTACGGTCGACAAGGGTAAACGGACACCGCCTTCGGTCAGTTTGTGCAGCATTTCTGCCGGAAGCCATTTGCCTCTGAGCGGGCCGCAGAAGCCAGCATATAGGACCTCGATTTTTTCGAGGTCGGGATGTTGTTTCAGGAAGGTATCGGCTTCAAGTCGAAACTGTTCCAATTGTTGCTTTACTGCTGTCAGGGTAGGCATGTAGACTCTTCTGGACGTGATCTGATGTGTTGTTTTATCTGGTGTTCTGGTTAAACTGGCTGGCATAGATACAAACTAAATCCAAAGCTAAAGTGGCACCGGCCAGCGCTGTAATTTCTGCATGGTCGTAGGCTGGAGCAACTTCTACAAGGTCCATACCTTTCAGGTTTATTCCGGCAATGCCGCGCAGGATCTCCCGCGTCTCTCCGGTGTTCAGACCTCCGACAACTGGTGTTCCTGTTCCAGGCGCAAAGGCCGGGTCGAGGCAATCGATGTCGAAACTGATGTAGCTGGCGCTCTGTCCAGTCACCTTATGGATGCGTTCAATCGTGGCCTGAGCTCCGTTGTTACGGACCCAGTCCGCCGTAATTGTTGTCAGGCCCTGTGTGTTTTCATTATTGGTTCTGATGCCAACTTGTATCGATGTCTGCGGGTTGATGAGACCATCTTTTGCCGCTCTGTAGAACATAGTGCCATGGTCAATACGGCTGGAGTTGTCAGTCCATGTATCACTGTGTGCATCAAACTGGATGAGGGAGAGTGGACCGTGTTTTCTGGCATGGGCTTTGAGCATAGGATAAGTGCAGAAATGATCTCCACCCAGCATGAGTGTGGCCGTACCTGCATCCAGAATGGCAGAGGCCTGCTGTTCCAGTTCGTCCGGTACACTCATAGGGTAGCCGGGGTCGAAGAGGAAGTCACCATAATCAGCGACTGCAAGACGGTCGAACGGGTCGAATGACCAGCCCCATGCGTGGTCCCAGGCCAGAATGGAGGAGGCTTGCCTGATGGCTCTTGGACCGAAGCGGCAACCAGGTCTGTTGCTGACGGACGTGTCAAAGGGGATGCCGCAGACGGCGACATCTATCCCCTTAAGATCCTTGGTGAATTTGCGGCGCATGAAGCTGAGCGCTCCGGCGTAGCAGGGTTCAGCTATGGTGCCATAAGGGGTGGAGCGGGTATAGGCCAGGTCGCCTTGCGAGTATTCATCCAGCGAGGATGGGCGTTTTGTATCAGACACATGAACTTCCTCGATCAGATTGAGTTTATTGCCATCCGCTCTTCTTTTATGCGCTTTACATGTGCCTGTTTTGTGACAAGCGAGGCGGTGACCACGCCAATGGCAACAACAGCGATGAGAATGGATGACAGGGCGTTGATTTCAGGGGAAACGCCGATGCGTACCTGAGAATAAATCTTCATTGGCAGGGTGGTAGCACCCGGGCCTGAAGCAAAGGAGGCGATGACCAGATCATCCAGTGAGAGCGTGAAGGCCAGTAGCCATGCTGCCAGAATTGCCGGAAAGATGATCGGCAGTGTCACCTGAATGAAAGCGGAAAAACGTGTGCATCCCAGATCAAGGGCAGCTTCTTCTAAACTGCGCTCGAAAGTCACCAAACGGGTCGAGACGACGACTGCGACGTAGCACATAGAGAAGGTGATATGTGCCAGTGTGACTGTCCAGAAACCTCGGGCGAAGTCCAGTGAAACGAAGAGAAGAAGCAGTGACAGGCCGGTGATGACCTCCGGCATTACCATCGGCGCATAGATCATGCCCGTGAACAGCGTTTTGCCGTGGAATGGTCCGGCGCGATTGAGGACGAGTGCGGCCATAGTACCGAGCACTGTCGCGACAGATGCGGAGATGAAACCAACACGGAGTGTTACCCATGCCGCATTGATGAAACTCTCATTTAAGAAGACTGACTGATACCACCTGGTGGAAAACCCCGCCCAAACGGTGACCAGTCTGGATTCGTTGAAGGAGTAGATCATTAGTAAAATGATCGGCAAATACAGGAATGCAAAGCCTAGTGTGAGCGTTGTTGTGTTGAACCAGTTGAAGCGGGTCATTGACTGGCTTCCGCTTGCTTTTCCTGTTGTTTCTGGAACAGGATGATAGGCAGGGTCAACATGAGCAACAGCAGGATTGCAACCGCAGATGCGACTGGCCAGTCCCTGTTGGAGAAGAACTCCACCCAGAGTGTTTTGCCGATCATTATGGTGCTGGAACCGCCAAGAATATCTGGAATGACAAACTCACCGACAGCAGGGATGAAAACGAGGAAGCAGCCAGCCCAAACTCCCGGCAAAGAGAGCGGCAGAGTGATAACCCAAAAGGCTTTGAGGGGTGAACAGCCGAGATCTGTAGCAGCTTCCAGCAGCGAGATATTGAGCTTTTCCAGAACTGCGTAGAGTGGCAGGACCATGAAAGGCAGGTAGGAATAGACGATGCCAATGTAGATGGCGGTATCTGTGTTGAGGATCATCAAGGGTTCATCAATGATGCCCGTCCAGAGCAGGAAGTAATTGAGGAAGCCTTCTTTTTTAAGGATGCCGATCCATGCATAAACGCGGATGAGAAAGCTTGTCCAGAAGGGCAGGATCACCAGCATAAGGAGGGTTGCTCGCCATTCTTTTGGGGCCTTGGCCATTGCATAGGCAATCGGATAGCCAATTGCCAGAGTAAGCAGAGTTGAGATGGATGCGATCCTGAGGCTGCTCAGGTATGAATTCAGGTAGAGTGAATCTTCCGCCAGCCAGACATAGTTTTCCAGATCAAACACCCGAAGCATGGCGAGAAACCCTTGCCAGCCCTCTGAGATGTCGAAGTTTGGAAAGTATGGCGGGCGGGCCAGTATGACGTCCGACAAGGAAATCTTCAGCACTATCACAAAAGGTGCGAGGAAGAAGACCAATAGCCAGATGTACGGGATCGCTATGAACAGTCTGCGCCCCCAGCCTGAACTCAGGCCGGATGGCTCCTGTATTTCCTCTGGAGGGGAGGCGATGTCTGTAACAGCCATTGTTTACCTCACCTTTCCAGAAAGACGCCTGCGCCTTTCTCCCAATAGACGTAAACGTTATCTTCCCATGTGATTGGGCGGTCCGCGAGATGCTCCCTGTTGGAAACCTGTACTTTCAAAATGGAGCCATTTGAAGCTTTGACGTGAAATGTTGAGATATTGCCAGTGTAACCAATATCCCAGACTTCGCCTTTAATGCAGTTGTCGGCGCTCGCTGGCTTTTCTTTGGAGATATGGAGCTTTTCAGGACGAACAGCAAGCCAAGCCGTGGTTCCTGCAGGAGGGCGGAGTTTGGTTGAGATTGCTAACGGAGTTTCACCCTCAGCCCACGCTAAGCTTGCCGTTTTGCCTGTCGTGACATCTAACTGGCCCTCAATGATGTTCACATCGCCGAGGAAATCAGCGGAATAGCGGGAGTTAGGATACTCGTAGATTTCAGCTGGTGTTGCGACCTGAACGATTTTGCCGTGGTCCATCACGGCGATGCGGCTCGCGACTGTCATGGCCTCTTCCTGATCGTGAGTGACGATGACAAAGGTGAGGCCGAGCTGCTCCTGAATACTCATCAGTTCAAACTGGGTTTGCTCACGCAGTTTTCTGTCCAGCGCACCGAGCGGTTCGTCAAGCAGCAGAAGCCTGGGTTTCTTTGCAAGAGAGCGGGCAAGAGCAACGCGCTGTTTTTGACCGCCGGAAAGCTGGTGTGGCTTACGCTTGGTGAAAGGCTCCAGCTGAACCAACGACAGCATTTCTTCAACACGTCTCTTGATCTCTTTCTTGGGAGTCTTTTCCTGCTTGAGGCCGAAGCCAATGTTTTGTTCCACTGTCATGTGCGGGAAAAGGGCATAGGACTGAAACATCATGTTGACGGGCCGCTTGTGCGGTGGTGCCTTATGCAGGTTGCTCTGGCTGAGCATGATGTTGCCAGCGGTAGGATATTCGAAACCTGCAAGCATGCGCATCATCGTTGTCTTACCACAGCCGGACGGACCGAGAAGAGCGAAAAACTCGCGCTCATAGATATTGAGCGTTAAATCCTCAATGGCAGTGAAATCGCCAAACTTCTTCGTGACGTTTTCAAACCGCACAAAAGGCTTTTGAACCGGATCTTCCCAAGGTGCGAATTCGCAGGCTGGCTGAGTGTTTATCTGAGTTTCCATCGTGGCCCATTCCGCCTTTTGTTGTTGTCCTGCTCTAGGGAAGCGAGCGAGGCATGCGTACTACCCGAGTTGTCCGCTGCTGGCGATGATTACTGGCCGGACTTCATTGCGGTCCAGGCGCGGGTCACGGTTCGCTGAATTTTTGGTGCGTAGGGCGTTGTGACGTAAAGCTTTGCCATGGTTTCCTCATCGGGGTACACGGCCGGATCTTCCAGAACATCCTGATCTAGAAGCGCCTGGGAGGCTTTGTTGCCGTTGGCATAGACCACGTAGTTGGAGGCTTTTGCGATGACATCCGGGCGCATAATGTAATTCATGAATATATGCGCTTCCCTGGTGTTGGCTGCGTCTGTCGGGATTGCCATCTGGTCAAACCACATCAACGCGCCTTCCTTAGGAATGATGTAGTTGATGGTGACGCCGTTGTCGGCTTCTGCGGCTCGGTCTCGCGCTTGAAAGACGTCGCCAGACCAGCCGATGGCTAAGCAGATATCGCCGTTTGCGAGCGTGTTGATGTATTCGGAGCTGTGAAACTTCTGAATGTATGGACGGGTGGTTTTGAGGAGTGCTGCGGCTTTCTCGATATCCGCCGTGTTGTGGCTGTCAGGGTTTAGCCCCAAGTAGTTGAGCGCTGCGGGGATAAGTTCTGTTGGAGCGTCCAGCATATGGATACCACAGTCCTGAAACTTAGCAAGTATTTCCGGGTTGAAGATAATTTCCCAGCTGTCAACAGGTTTTCCGTGCAGGCGTTTTGCCGCGGCTTCTACATTGTAACCGATGCCGGTGGTGCCCCACAGGTAGTTGATAGAATACGCATTATCCGGGTCATAGATGGAAGTTCTGTCGGAGACGAGCGACCACATGTTCCTCAGGTTCGGGAGAGCGTCTTTATTCAGCTTCTGGAAGACGCCGGCTTGAATTTGCCGGGAGAGGAAGCTGCCTGATGGAACGACGATATCGTAACCCGTGGTGCCTGCGAGCAGTTTAGTTTCCAGGACTTCGTTTGAATCGAAAACGTCGTAGTTAACTTTGATACCGGTTTCAGCCTCGAAATCTTTCAGAACGCTATCGTCGATGTAATCAGACCAGTTGTAAACGTTTACGGTGCCTTTTGCCTGGGCTACGCTGGCTGCAAATGCAACGATCACTGCGGTTGCTATTGTGCTCGTCAGTCCAGACTTGAAGTTTGAACTCATTTCATTTCCCCCATCAAATTCTGCACAGCATTGCGTCTGGTTATCTGGATGCGACCGTCCCAGTTGTTCTTATTTGTGTGTTTGTTTTGAAAGATGAGCATAGAATTCTCAGCTAAGCAAGAGTTTGTGATCAAATTTTCTATGCAGCGGGTTCGAGTGCTTCTATAGTTCTTTCATGAGTAGGATGACTTTACAAAGCGCTGCAGCCCCGGATGTCGGGGTCCCGGTTCACGAGCAGGTTTACCGGCAGTTGAGAGAACGTATTCTGTTCGGTGGTTTTCTGCCTGGAAAGGCTGTGACCCTGCGTGGGTTGGCTGAAGAGCTGGGTGTGAGCGCGATGCCCGTTCGTGAGGCTGTGCGGCGTCTCATTGCAGAAAATGCGTTGGAGTTACACGGTAACAGGCGTGTTTCTATCCCGGATGTATGCGGAAAAATAATCGATGAAATCTGGTCTGCTCGGCGGTTGCTGGAAGTCGAGCTGGCGTCTGAAGCTCTGGAAAACTTGAACGAAAAAGATATTCAGGTTCTCCAGGATATTGATGATCAAATTGATGTAGCCCTGAAAACTGGTGATGTGGAAGGCTACATGCGCGGAAACTACGAGTTTCACTTTTATCTTTACTCTAGGAGCCGCTCTGAAATTCTTATCAAGCTTGTCAAAAATCTATGGGTTCAGTTTGGGCCATTTATGCGTCTGATCTACGGGCGGTCTGGTACTGCGAATCTGGAAGACCGACATAAACAGGCTCTGGAAGCACTGAAATCGCGTGATCAGAACGCTCTGACTGAGGCCCTGGAAGCGGATATAGCACAGGGCATGGGATTTATCAGGGAATCCCTCAGTCTTGCGGATAAGACTTGATGATCTGCCGTTTCTTTTGCCTAGTTCACAATACTGAAAGTCTGATTGGGTCAGCCAGAATCCAGAGCAGGCGCCGCCTTATGGATGTAAAGGTTGACTCTCTGGTATTTGTGATCACAAAATATTAGAGAATTTGTTTCTACTGCCCGGTTTCAGGGCATACCTCTTTTCGGAAAGACTGACCCATGGACTATATCGCCAATCTTCCGCCTACTCATGTTCTGCAAGAGAAAGATGCCGCCCACCATTTGCATCCGTTTACAGATACCAAGTCGCTGAACGCAAAAGGGACACGCGTTATTACGCGTGCAGACGGTGTTTATCTTTGGGATTCTGAAGGCAACAAGATCCTGGATGGTATGGCCGGGCTTTGGTGCGTGAATGTGGGATATGGGCGCAAAGAGATTATCGAGGCGGTTCAACGTCAGATGCTGCAGCTGCCTTATTACAATACGTTTTTCCAGAGTTCCCATCCGCCTGCGATTGCCCTTGCCGAAAGGATCTCCAGTCTGGCACCTGATCATCTGGATCATGTGTTTTTTGCAGGTTCGGGCTCTGAAGCCAACGACACAGTGGTACGAATTGTGCGCCATTATTGGGCGAGTAAAGGTAAACCGACCAAGAAGACGATTATCTCACGTCACAATGCTTATCACGGCTCCACTATTGCCGGTGCGAGTTTGGGCGGTATGACCGGGATGCATGCACAGGGTGGTCTGCCGATTCCTGGTATCACCCACATCAACCAGCCCTACTGGTATGGTGAAGGCGGGGATATGGACCCCGCAACGTTTGGTCTGATGCGGGCGCGTGAGCTTGAGGCTGAGATTGATCGCCTTGGTGAAGACAATGTGGCGGCCTTTATCGGGGAGCCTGTTCAGGGCGCGGGCGGTGTCGTCATTCCGCCGGAAACCTATTGGCCAGAGATTGAGCGTATCTGCCGTGAACGCAATATCCTGCTGATCGCAGATGAAGTCATTTGCGGGTTTGGGCGGACTGGTAACTGGTTCGGATCACAGACATTCAACTTTAAACCGGATCTGATGTCGATCGCCAAAGGACTATCATCCGGCTATCTGCCAATTGGTGCGGTTGTGGTGAGTAAGAAGGTTGCCGGGGGCTTTATCGAACATGGCGGTGAGTTTAATCACGGATTTACCTACTCTGCGCATCCAGCAGCCTGCGCGGCGGCACTTGCGAACATCGATATCATTGAGAAAGAGCAGTTGCCTGAAAAAGTTGCAAATGATACAGGGCTGTATCTGGCTGAGAAGTGGAAGGCTCTTGGAGAGCATCCTCTGGTTGGTGAGGCGCGTATTTGTGGTTTGGTCGGTGCTTTGGAACTTTCGCCTGAAAAGGCGCAGAGTGCTCGTTTTGAGGCGGAGAAGGGTACTGTTGGGACGATTTGCCGTGACCATTGCTTTGAAATAGGCTTGGTGATGCGCCATGTTGGAGACAGCATGATTATCTCACCGCCGCTGGTGATCTCGCGCAGTGAAGTGGATGAACTGATCGAGAAGGCGCATCGTGCGTTGGATCTGACGGCTGCTACTGTTTCTGCTCAGGGCATCAAATAGGCTTTGGGGAGACACAGGCTCAGTTAGCACATTTCAAGAGGAATACATATGGCTCTACTTCCATTGTGTAGAAGCATTAGTCATTGTAATATAATGGTTATTGTAGTTAAAGTCAGTTTTCAAAT
>CANNAV010000142.1 GCA_947502585.1 uncultured Pseudovibrio sp. | reverse complement strand
TATTGTACTCGGTCATCGTTGGTATCTTCTCGCTCGGGTTTAGCGTTGTGATCGACAAACCTAAAGAGAAATCCCACGATGGCTATCTCAATTTCTAAATCAGATAATTTACAGCACTATAGGGACACAATCGGGTGTTCAACAGCCACCCCAGGAAAATCAAAATTTTCAGCAGGATCATGTAGCATGCCAAGCTTTTCCATCACTCGTCGCGATTTGTAATTTTGAACAACTGTGAACGCCACAACCTCTTCAAGCCGCAGAGTATCGAACCCAAATCCAAGCCAGAAACTGGCAGCTTCAACCGCGATGCCCCTCCCCCAAGTCTCCGGGATCAATTGCCAACCAATCTCAACACAAGGCTCACATGGCGACGGCCCGCAATAATCAGGGATGTTGAGTCCACAAAACCCAAGGAAGGTACCCGTCTCTTTATCCTCGACGACAGGTAATCAAAAACCATGTTCTTCCTGCATTTGGATCGCTCGTTTTAAAGCCTCTTCACTTTCTTCGGCGCTGGGTCTGTTACGGAAAAACTCCAAAACTCTGGGATCAGTGTTCAGTTCGATCAGTCCATCCAGATCCTGCATTTCCCACTTCCGCAATATAAGTCGTTCTGTCTCAATACGAGGACATTTGTCGATTACATCTTCAATCACAGCCCTGCCCCAAATACCGTTGCTGCGTCATTTTGTAGAGCACTTGCCGTTTAAGCCTGTGTCCATCCTCAAGTATTGGATGTTCAAACTCTTCAACACAAACCATACCAAGACGCTGCATGACTTTCTCAGAGCGAGTGTTCTGCACAGCTGTAAAGCTAACAACCTCTTCCAAACGGAGAGTTTCAAATCCGAACCTAAGCCACATTTGTGCGGCTTCCGTAGCAATACCTTTTCCCCACCCATTGTATAAGAGCCGCCAGCCTATCTCAACGCAGGGACCAAATGAAAGCTGATCCTGATATCCCGGAACCTTCAGCCCACAATAACCAAAAAACCGCCCAGTCCCCTTTTCAGCAATAACCGAAAAGCAAAAACCTTTCTGCTCCTGAGCATCTATATAACGCGCCAACATCTTGCCACTCTCAGCACGAGACAGCACCGATGGATAGAACTCCATCACCTGCGGATCAGCATTCATCGCCGCAAGGTCATCCAGATCACTAGGCTCCCACTTCCGCAAAACAAATCGTTCTGTCTTTAAGCATGACCACTCACCAACAGTAATTTCAGCCATTGGCTTGCTCGCGGAACCGATCTGCTGAGAGTCTGTACAAAACATGTCGGCATAATGGATCATCGGTATTCACACCCGGAAAGTCAAAGTCTTCAGCGGAATTATGAATCATTCCGAGCTTCTCCATAACACGTCGCGAACGATGGTTCTGAACAACAGTAAAAGACACAATCTCTCTAAATTCAATCATTTCAAACCCGAAACTAAGCCAGGCATCTGCTGCTTCAACTGCAATCCCCTCCCCCATGCATCCGGAACAAGACACCAACCCATTTCAATACATGGCTCAAAAAATAACGGTTGCTGATATAAAGGCACATTAAACCCACAAAACCCAAGGAACGCCCCGGTAGTTTTGTCTTCAATCACAGGAAAGCAGAAGCCATCTTTCTGTTGCTTCAGCAAATGCACTTCCAGAAGCAGAGGTGTTTCTTCCGGGGAGTTCAACGTGCGGAAAAACTCACCCACTCTGGGATCGGTATTAAGGCGATAAAGACCGTCTAAATCCCGAGGCTCCCATTTCCGCAAAACAAGTCGATCTGTTTCAATCCGTGGACATTTATCCAGAGCCACCTTTTGCATGAGCATTTCATCCAATCCTGCTGTCAAGGTGATTAAAAAGTTGATGTAACATCGCGCTATTTTTAAAGGGCTTCCTTTGCTTGCACAAAACGGTAGGCTCTGTACCCTTTCCCGAGGTTGCGGCGCTTTCTTAATAGACATTTTAATTCAAATATGTCGAGTTCAAAGCAAAAAACCCTGCTCACCATATTGGCGGGCAGGGCTGAAAACTTCGGCAGGCAGCGAATCTATGTGTTCATAGAGTCGAAGAAGTCATCATTTGACCTGGTCTGACGCAGCTTGTCGAGCAGGAACTCAACAGCATCCACTGTTCCCATCTGGCTGAGAATACGGCGCAGAACGAAAGTCTTCTTGAGCTTATCAGCTGGAACAAGAAGTTCTTCCTTACGAGTACCAGAGCGTTGAATATCAACCGCTGGGAATACCCGCTTATCAGAGATCTTACGATCAAGGATGATTTCGGAGTTACCGGTCCCCTTGAACTCTTCGAAGATAACTTCATCCATACGGCTACCGGTATCGATCAGTGCCGTTGCGATGATGGTCAAAGAACCACCCTCTTCAATGTTACGTGCAGCACCGAAGAAACGCTTTGGGCGCTGCAGGGCATTCGCATCAACACCACCAGTCAGAACCTTACCAGAGGAAGGCACAACGGTGTTGTAGGCACGGCCAAGGCGAGTAATGGAATCCAGAAGGATAACAACGTCACGACCATGTTCAGTCAAACGCTTTGCCTTCTCAATCACCATCTCAGCAACCTGAACGTGACGGGCAGCTGGCTCATCAAAGGTTGATGAAACAACCTCACCGTCAACCGTACGTTGCATATCCGTTACTTCTTCCGGGCGTTCATCAATCAACAGAACGATGAGATAGCACTCAGGATGATTGGTCGTAATAGATTTAGCAATATTTTGAAGGAATACTGTTTTACCTGTCCGCGGAGGCGCAGTGATCAAAGCACGCTGACCTTTGCCGAGCGGAGCTACAAGGTCAATAATGCGGGAAGAAATATCCTTGGAGGTAGAATTCGGGATTTCAAGATTGAAGCGCTCATCTGGATAAAGCGGTGTCAGGTTGTCAAAGTGAACCTTATGTCGCGCTTTTTCAGGATCTTCAAAGTTGATTTTATTGACTTTCAGAAGGGCAAAATAACGCTCACCTTCTTTAGGACTACGGATCTGTCCTTCAACAGTATCACCGGTGCGCAGAGAAAAGCGGCGGATTTGTGAAGGTGAAACGTAAATATCGTCTGGACCTGGCAAGTAGTTCGCATCAGGAGAGCGAAGGAATCCAAATCCATCCTGAAGGACCTCTACGACACCTTCTCCGATAATCTCAATATCTTGCTCTGCAAGTCTTTTCAAAATCGCAAACATAAGTTCCTGTTTGCGCATGGTACTTGCATTTTCAACTTCATGCTCCTCAGCAAAAGCAAGGAGTTCAGTCGGGCTCTTAGTTTTCAGGTCTCTGAGTTTCATTTCCCGCATCAATAGGGATCGTCTTTACTACTTGTTCCGGACTTGATTTAGCTTTAGAAGGATCAAGAACTTCCGGACACAAAACGTTAGGGGGGGATAGCAGCTCATCTAGATACAAAATTTATCTATATTCGAAAATCTCTGAGATTTCAGCGATCACTTTAGCCACATCGTGATGTTGCGGGCACAATAACTAATCGAATTGAATTCGGCAAGTGCTTTTTTTCCACTAATTTTCCTAATTTCCCAATATTAAATTTCGATGTAAGGAACACCTAGGGTTTAAAGACCACCAGGACCACAATTGCGACCATTAATATTGTAGGCAGTTCGTTAATAAATCTAAAGTAGCGCTCACTATTCTTATTTTGATCCTGGTCAAACCTGGCGACATGACGTGAAAGCACCATGTGATATATCGTCATTGCTATAACCAGAGAGAACTTCAGCATAAACCAAAGATCAAAATAGGCATCAAGCAGATAAACCAGCCATAATCCAAAAATCCACGTGGCTATCATGGAAGGAGCCATAATCGCCTTAAGCAATCGGCGCTCCATGATCTTGAAGGTTTCACTCTTATCAGAACCAACCTCAGCGGAAGTATGGTAAACGAAAAGGCGCGGCAAGTAGAACAATCCCGCCATCCAGGCAATCACAGAAATTATGTGAAGGGATTTCGCCAAGGAATATGCATCTACCATGATCCGCGCCTTATACAATTCGCAGTGTCTGCTTACAGGCCTTTAACCAGCTTCACCATCTCAGCAACATGTTCTGGCGGAGTTTGCGGAACAACGCCATGACCAAGGTTAAAGATATGCGGACCATTCCCCAAAACTTCGAGAGCATGATCTATTCCGGTTTTCAGCGCATGTCCACCAGCAACCAGGCGCATTGGATCCATATTTCCCTGTACAGGAACAATTTTCTGAATTTCCTGCGCCACTTCTGCCGGAACAGTCCAGTCCAGCCCAACTGCATCAACACCGGTTCCTTCGACATAGCGCTTCAAACGAGCAGCTGATGCTTTCGGGAAACCAATGATCTTCGCATTTGGCCGCTGCGCTTTCACGCCATCAATTATTTTGCGGGTAGGACCAACGGACCACTGCTCAAAACCGATATCATCCAGTACCCCGGCCCAGGTATCAAAAATCTGCAGTGCATCAGCACCACCATCCAGTTGAGCCACTAGGTAAGTAATCGATGCCTCAACCAGCTGATCTATGAAACAGGTCAACAGTGCAGGATCCTGATAGGAACCGATACGGGCGGCAAACTGGTCTTGGGTGGTATGCCCAGCCACAGAATAGCAAGCAACCGTCCAGGGGGCTCCGCAAAAGCCCAGAAGGGTTGTTTCAGTCGGTAGCTCCGCTCTCAAACGCTCTACTGTGGCGATCACAGGCGCCAAATGCTCGATTGCCCTGGCTTGATCAAGTTTATCTACGAGTTCAGTAGAAAGAGGGTCGAGAACCGGTCCTCGACCCTCCTCAAAATTCACAGGGTAGCCAAGAGCATCCGGAACAACGAAGATGTCAGAAAACAGGATGGCGGCATCAAAGCCATACCTTTGAACAGGTTGGAGAGTAACTTCTGTAGCAAGATCGGTATTGTAGCAGAAGTCGAGAAAATTAGGTGCTTGAGCTCGTACAGCTCTGTACTCAGGCAAATATCGTCCTGCCTGGCGCATCATCCAGACTGGCGGGCGCTCCAGTTTCTCGCCTGTCAAAACGCGTATTACCGCTCTTTCATGAGATTCCATAAGTCGCCTCTTTTTCCCAAGCCTGCTTAAAATGAATCTTCTTGATTTTGAAGTTTCTGTTTCTATTAGTGAGTGAATAGCAGGGATCAATTTAATTCCACAATTCCTAACTGAGAAAACCCTGATAGCAAAAGTCACAGATCAAAAATACGCCAGACTCTCAACAGGAGTCGAAAACAAATTGTTTTTTCCAAAGATTCAATAGGTTACAATTTAAAAAATAACCACAGATCACAGTTTATCCCATAAGCTGTGCTGTTAATCTTTTGCGTGGGCAATGTGCAATTCCGTTTATCCAAGTCGTTTCGAAATCAGTATTCTAAAAATATGGAGTTGTTGACGGATTAGGGTCAGCGGGCATTAATTTGAAAGCACTGCGAGATTTGGCTAGTTTTCCAAGTCTCCCAGGAATATTGAGGATGATACCTTGGGTAACCACTCTAACTATTTCCATTTACACATGGTTTCGGACTCAACAGGCGAAACTTTGATGACAATTGTGCGTGCGGCGACCGCTCAATATGAGAATATTCAACCCATCGAGCATGTTTACCCGCTGATCCGGCATGACAAACAGTTGAGTAGGGTCCTGGAAGAGATTGAATCCGCACCTGGAATTGTTCTCTACACCCTTGTGGAACAATCCTATGCCCGTCGGCTGGAGCGTAAATGTCAGGATTTGGTGTTGCCATGCGTCAACGTCCTCAAGCCCGTCTATCAGGTCTTCCATAGCTATCTGAATGTTACAGAAACGTGGCGTGTTGGAGGACAGCACGTGATGGATGAGGAATACTTCCAGCGTATGGAAGCGATGAACTACACCATGCTGCACGATGATGGCCAAATAGGTGGTGCTTTGGACGAAGCAGACGTTATTCTTGTGGGTATCAGCCGGACTTCTAAAACGCCAACGTCTATCTATCTGGCGAACAGAGGTATTAAAGCAGCTAATATCCCACTTATTCCCAACATGCGCCCTCCCCGTCAGCTCCTGAAAGCCAAAAAGCCTCTGGTGGTTGGCCTGATGGCCACGGCCGAACGTATCCGGGATATCCGCCAGAACCGCATTTTATCGCTGGATGCCAAAACCGACAATGACACATACGTTGATCGCAAATCGATAGCTCAGGAAATTGCTATGTCGAAACGATTGTGTGCTGAAAATGGTTGGCCGCTCATCGATGTTACACGCCGCTCTATAGAAGAAACGGCAGCTGAGATCATGGATTTGCTCCGAAAGCATAAACATGAGCAAAAAGAGACAAAAGAATATTGAGATGCATCGCACTTTATCCCAAAAAGCAACACAGGAAATCCTCAGACTGAGAAAGCAAAGTATGACTCGGATAATATTAGCGAGCGCAAGTAATATTCGCGCGTCTCTCCTTGAAAATGCAGGCTTAATTTTTGATCGCATACCAGCAAATGTAGATGAGCGACAAATAGAAGAACCTTTGCTTTCCAATGGTGTGGATCCAAAAATAATTGCAGCTGAATTATCCGTTGCAAAGGCGAAAGAAGTTTCTGTCCGAAATTATGGCGCTTACGTCGTTGGCGCTGACCAGATCCTGGCATTTGAACGAAAGCGTCTCGTTAAGCCAGAAGATCTGAGCGTAGCCCGCGAGCAACTGGAGAGCTTCTCTGGCAAAAGTCACGCTCTTCACTCTGCGGCTTGTGTCGTCAAAGACGGTGAAGTTATCTGGGAAGGCATTTCGACGGCCATTCTTCATGTACGAGAGCTATCTGCAGATTTTCTGGATTGGTACATTAAGCGAACCGGGTCCGAAATACTTTCCAGTGTGGGCGCTTATCAGCTGGAAGCTGAGGGTGTGCAGCTCTTTGAAAAGATTGAGGGTGATTACTTTACAGTGCTGGGCTTGCCTCTCCTCAGCCTCCTTTCATTCCTGCGGGAAATTGGGGTCTTGAAAAAATGAGGAACGCAGCTGTTACAGGCCATCCGATAGGCCATTCAAAATCCCCTCTGATCCACGGCTACTGGTTGAAACAGCACGACATTGAAGGCAGCTACATCGCAAAGGATGTGCCACCTGAAACCGCCGAAAGCTTTTACAGCTCATTGGCTGCACATGGGTTCGTTGGCTGCAACGTGACAATTCCAAACAAAGAGTGCGCTTATAACTCTGCTGAGAAGCTGGATGATGCAGCCGAAATGATTGGTGCTGTTAACACGCTTTGGTTGGATGACACAGGTGTTCTGAATGGCTCAAACACGGACGGACCTGGTTTTCTGGGAAATATGGATCAGATACTGCCGAATTGGGATAACAACGGTAATAAAGCAGTTGTTCTGGGCGCTGGTGGCGCCTCCCGGGCAATTATCTGGGCGTTACTCTCCAGAGAGTACACAGAAGTTTATATTGCCAACAGAACAATGAAAAAAGCGGAGGTTCTCGCGGATCATTTTGGCCCAAATGCCACCGCAATTAAATGGGATAGTTTGGGGAAAATGCTTGGACAGGCAGATTTTCTGGTCAATACAACCTCTCTTGGTATGACTGGACAGCCAGAATTAAATATTGACCTTAATAACCTGTCGAAATCGGCGGTAGTGACGGATATAGTTTACTCTCCGTTACAAACCAGACTGCTTCATGATGCGGCAAAGCGTGGCAATCCGACAGTGGATGGTCTTGGAATGCTGCTTCACCAGGCTGTACCGGGTTTTGAAAAATGGTTTGGAGTTCGTCCGGAAGTCACCGATGAGCTTCGTGAGATGATCCTGAGAGAAATGGGACTTACCTGAATGGTTATTCTCGGTCTGACTGGTTCTATTGGAATGGGGAAATCAACCACCTCAAAGATCTTCGCAGAGGCTGGAGCCGCTGTTTATGACGCAGATGCTGCCGTCCATGCGCTTTATGCCGGAAAAGCAGTGGAACCTGTTCGCAGTGCATTTCCCTGCGCTGTCAAAGATGGTCAGATTGACCGCGAAGCGCTAGGGAAGATAGTCCTCAATGATAAAGCAAAGATGATGTTTCTGGAAAGTCTCATCCACCCACTTGTTCAGGAAGTAGAAACCGGGTTTATTCAGCAAGCCAAAAATGATCGCCGCAAAGTAGTTGTTCTCGATGTTCCCCTCCTCTTTGAGGTAGGAAAACACATGGCGGTTGATGCGGTCGTCGTGGTTTCCGCACCGTATGATGTGCAGCGTCAGCGTGTTCTTGAAAGACCAGGCATGACAGAAGAGAAATTTGCGGCTATCTATGCAAAACAGTTAAACGACGCAGAAAAATGCAAAAGAGCACATTTTATTATCGACACAGGCCGAGGCATTGAGCCGGCCCGTCGAGCAGTGGGTGCTATCATGCGTGCTGTGTCCTCCATCGCTTCAAGAATGGTGTAATTATGCGCGAAATCTCTTTCGATACTGAAACTACAGGTCTGAATCCGATTGATGGAGATCGGCTGGTTGAAGTCGGAGGAGTGGAGCTCATTAATTTTATTCCAACGGGCAGAACCTGTCACCTCTATGTGAACCCACAACGGGATATGCCGGAAGAAGCCTTCCGCATTCACGGCCTCTCGGCAGAGTTCCTTTCAGATAAGCCTATATTTGCCGATGTTGCTGACGAATTTCTTGAATTTGTCGGAGATTCTCGTCTTGTCATTCACAATGCTCCATTCGATATGGGCTTTATCAACATGGAGCTTGGGCGTTGTAAAAAACCTAAAATCCCCAATAAACAGGTGCTCGATACTCTAAAACTCGCGCGTAGAAAGTTCCCTACCGGGTCAGTATCGCTGGATGCTTTGTGTTCGCGCTACGGTGTTGATAACACAAAGCGTGTCTACCACGGTGCGTTGCTCGATGCGGAACTGCTGGCTGAAGTTTATCTGGAGATGAATGGCGGTAAGCAGAAAAATCTTGGCCTGCTGCCAGGTGATGAAACGATCGACCTGGATAAACTCAATGATGAGCCCAAAAAACGCGGTGCAGCCAAACAGCGCCCGGTTCTTCTTCCCTCTACCCTTTCTGAGGAAGAAATAGAGGCGCACGCCAGGTTTATTGCCGGAATGAAATCTGACCCCACTTGGAACAAGTATCTGAAGTAGATTGCAATTTAAAAGCACTCCAGAAATTTGAAGCGCTTCAAATGGTTATCTTAGAGGGCGTTGTTGCATTATTCCAGCTCTGCTTACAACTCGCCCTTACCCAGCCAATTCAGGTCGCACCGATACGCTCGAACGCGGGACGTCCGAGTTGTGTCATTGTGTTGAGGACGGAGACATTGATTCTGGCTTCCGTCTTCTGATT
>CANNAV010000141.1 GCA_947502585.1 uncultured Pseudovibrio sp. | reverse complement strand
CTGGTTGATCTTCTGTCCTCTCAAATGGGCCTTACGCCTGCGCAAGTTGACGCTATGTGGGAGGCAGCACCTGAACTCTGATATAGCAGGCGGCTTCGCAGCAAGTACGGCCATAACCTCCCCCGCGTGGTTGCCCATTCTCTCAAATGCATCTGAAATCGTAGCCATGATACTGCCCCTGCTTGGTGGTCTCTGGCTACTTGTGCAGATTGTTTCAAAAATCCTGCTTACACGAAAGGAACTTTCTTCTGATGGCGAAAGATTTAACAGAACTGCTTGATGATCTTCACAAAGGACTGGCTGAAAAGCTCCGGGAGAGGCTCAACAGCGATGAAATAACAGCAGCAGAACTGAACGTTGTTCGTCAGTTTCTGAAGGATAACGGTATTGACTCAGTACCTACGGACGACAACCCGTTAGGCAGGCTCGTTGCTGATCTGCCCTTCACTACATCCAGCGAAATCTCTAACTAGCCTCAGGAGAGGCGTTCAGCCTCTCAGGTATATTCCCATGCCCTGACTGCTAAGCGCCTCTCTACGGCCCTTACAGGACTCTATGAACGGAATTAAAGACGTACTGACAGACTTCAGGAACTTCCTGTTCCTTGTCTGGAAACACTTAAACCTGCCCGCCCCGACAAAAGCCCAGTACGACATTGCAAGCTACCTTCAGCAAGGCCCCAAGCGCTCAATTATTGAAGCATTCCGAGGTGTTGGTAAGAGCTGGATCACATCTGCGTATGTGTGCTGGCTGCTGCTGCGTGACCCACAAAAGAACATCCTCGTGGTCTCGGCTTCTAAAGACCGCTCAGATGCCTTTTCAACGTTCACCAAGCGGCTGATTGCTGAACTGCCCGTACTGGCCCATCTGAAGGCTAGGAACGGCCAGAGAGACTCTACAGTGGCCTTTGATGTAGGTCCTGCAAGAGCCTCTCACAGCCCCTCAGTGAAGTCCGTAGGCATCACGGGACAGCTCACAGGTTCCCGTGCAGATGTGATTGTGGCTGACGATATTGAATCTCTGAACAATTCCATGACACAGACCATGCGGGACCGTCTGGCTGAAACAGTAAAAGAGTTTGATGCTATCCTGAAGCCACTCGATACCTCCCGTATCATCTATCTGGGGACGCCTCAGACAGAAATGTCCATCTATAACAAGCTCCCTGAGCGAGGTTATGAGATGCGTGTATGGCCCGCCAGGGTGCCTCAGGATATGGTTCGCTACAACGGTGCCCTGTCACCCTACATCACTTCCATGATTGAGCGTGGAGTGGCCTCGGGAACCCCGGTAGACCCTGAGCGCTTTGGTGAGATTGATCTGATGGAGCGAGAGGCATCTTATGCCCGCTCAGGTTTTGCTCTGCAATTCATGCTTGATACGTCTCTCAGTGACGCTGACAAGTACCCCCTGAAGCTGCGTGACCTGATGGTTACCTCTCTTGACCCCCGTATGGCCCCCTGTAAGCTTGTCTGGTGCAATGATCCCGATAAGATTGCTGATGACCTGCCTGTGGTGGGACTGTCCGGTGACAAGCTCTACAGGCCGATGTGGGCATCCAATGAAATGGCAGAGTATACCGGGTGTGTGATGGCAATCGACCCATCGGGACGCGGTGATGATGAAACCACCTACGCAGTTGTTAAAATCCTTCATGGAAACCTCTTTGTGGTTGCCTCAGGTGGTTTTAAGGATGGCTATAGCGAAGCAACACTTGCATCTCTGGCGGCAATTTCCAAGGAACATGGAGCCAATGAGATCATCGTAGAGAGTAACTTCGGTGATGGCATGTTCAGCCAGCTTCTGAAGCCCATAGTTGCCCGTGTGCGACCCGTTACGATTACTGAGGTCAGACACAGCCAGCAGAAGGAAAGGCGCGTCTGTGACACCTTAGAGCCACTTATGAACCAGCACAGGCTGATCATTGATGCTGGTGTGGTTCGTAAGGACTATGAAGAGACCAAAGACCCTCTCAGACAGCTTATGTACCAGCTTACCCGGATGACCCGCGACAGAGGCTCTCTGAGCCATGATGACCGTATTGATGTGCTTGCTATCGCTGTTGCCTACTGGGTGGAGCATATGGCCAGAGACACTAATAAAGCTGCTGATGAACATAATCAGAATATGCTTGAAAATGAACTGAGAAAGTTCACAGACAATGCATTGGGACGATCTGCAAAGGGGGCTATGAACTGGATGAATGTGTGATGAGGTAGGAATTGGGAGGGCTTAGGCTCTCCCTTTTTTGCTGGTTTTGAAATGGCTGAATTCTGCGGTTTTTAATTACCCCACACCTTAGGAGGAAAGATACTTTAATATATATTTATAGAGGACATATTATTATAGAGTACATAAGATAGTGCTCGATGTTCCTTGATGGCTCACATAGCAAGAGCCTTAGGATACTCCCACCACCATCATTCTCTTAATACAGACAGGTATAAAGTCATCAATCATTCGTAAGGTGAAAACCTGTAACTACTCCCACCCGTATTGGGCGCGGGTTTATGGCGCTGTTTGCTGAATTATTTCAAATGTTTAGCCACAAAATTCTGAGTGGTCAATCAGATAAATGGAACGCGCAATCCCCCCGTACCCCCTCCAAACTTCCTCAGATCAGCTCAAAAAGGTGCCACGGGGTGGTTCCATGCCACCAGAAAAGCCGCAAAGGAAGGGGTTAGGGTTTGTAAGTGATTGATATTGTTGATTGTGTCAGTTCACTAATTGTGAAAGGTGGGGGAATTGTAGGTGTTTCTATTTGAGTTTTACTAGTCCAATTATCAATCTCCTTAGCTGTATTCATAATATAAAGATATGTTTATATCTATATGTTAGATTGGGTGTATTATCTAACTGTTAGGCCTTAAATGAAAACGAAAAAAGTATCATTGAGTATCCCAATATCTATTGTTAGTAACTTCATAAGCTATTGTAATATATAATTAAATTAATAGTTATACACATCCATTTATGAAATAGTCCCAAATATTGCTTGTATTGAATTCATATTTGGAACAGTTTGTAACTCATCAACGGGACGCAATAGGAACCCTAACAACCTCCTAACGCCAACCTAGCGATACGCTCATTGACAATTGAATAAGAGGGCGAACCCAACCAGCCTAATCCCTCCAAAACTATCGGCTGGTGACACTTAGTAGGTTTGAATTACCTCACAGGTGCTCTCACTAAGTACGCTTTATGCAGACACTTAGTAATTATGAGGGCACTTGCAGCTAAATCAAATAAATAAACATGAACAGAGAGAAAAGATAATGCATGAATATATGTTCGTACTTCCTGAGCGGTGGTTGTTGCCTTTGTTTCACTGTGATTACAGTCACATGACTGAAGCAGATCACAGCGATTACAACCACTTTATGTTCTCCTATGACCTGCCTAGACCTTCGAGAACTGGGGAGAGAGTGGGTTACACAATAGAACACGGGGCCATGAACCCGGATTTAGAGCTAGAGGTGGGACCATGTGATTGTATCAAAGTATACTTCCCGACCAATAGTTGAATATATCAGATATAATGAAATGGATCGAATTATGACAGATAACGTAGCAATTCAAGAAGGTTACACGCAAGAAATAATTGCAATGGGTGGCAGGTTTGACCTGTCATTGCTTATCAAGCCTGAAACTGACCTTGAAGACTCTTTCAGGGCTTGGGACATGGACGAACAGGAGTTCATTCGTGTGAATGGCTGGAACTTTGAAATTGAGGATGTAGAAGCCGCTTAGTGCTCTTTGGTTGGCAGTATCAGAGCTTTGGTGCTGCTTCCTAAGAGCACCCCTAAAACAGCGAAAGGCTACACAATGACCACCCCACATTCTGAAGTAATTGAAAAGCTAGAACAGCTCGACGATGTAGAGGCAACCTATAGCCCTGAGGATAATAAACTTCGTATCTACTCAACACAGCGCTTTGAAGACGATCTATACGCACTTGCGAAGGAATACGGATTTCGATGGGCACCTAAACAAGAGCTATTCGTTGCTCCAAGCTGGACGCCAGAGCGTGAGGATTTTTGCCTAGCACTCGCGGGTGAGGTTGGTCCAGAGGAAACCAGCCTAGCAGATAGGGCCGCAGCAAAGGCTGAGCGGCTCACGGGGTACGCCGATAAGAGCAAAGCCAAGTCAGACGCTCATTACAAAACCTCTGATGAGCTGTCACAAGCATTTTGGATGGGGCAACCAATCCTTGTTGGTCATCACTCAGAAGGAAAGGCGCGAAGGACACAAGAGAAGATGCACAACCACATGCGGGCATCTGTTGAAGCCGATAAGAAGCAGCGTAGGTATGTGTCTCAGGCGAATAGTGTTGAATCTCATGCAGCTTATAAGAACCTCCCAAAAGTACGCAGGAACCGCATTAAATCGTTGTTTGTTGATCTTCGTAAATTTCAAAGTGACTTAAATCACCACGCACTATCCCTTAGTACGTGGGAGCAAACCACAAGCGATACTATCATTACGGAACTCGCAAGGCACTGCCATATACGCACTGGACCAGTTACACACTATGACTCTTACCAACGTATTATTGACGGAGAGATTACCCCGCAAGAGCTGCGAACAAGTCGTATTGAAGCCCTAAAACGGGTCTTAGAGAAAACTAATCGTTACCGTTGGATCGAACACCTTTTAAATCGCCTCGCATATGAGACTGAGTTGTTAGGTGGTGTAGCCTGCTTTGAAGGTGAGTTAACGCCTACTATCCTCCAAACCTTTGCGCGCGCCTATGGGGTGGACAAGCCCAAAGCTACCAAAACAGAAAGTGGCAATTTTCAAATCAAAAGCCCCGTCCCTTTGCCTCTATATTTCGTGGGATGTGCAAGCAGTAACACGCTTGAGATGACTGAAATTGATTGGCGGGGTCTTATGAAAGCGGTTTTCTATGAGGTGCCTGAAAAGAAGGACGCAAAGCCCCCAATTCTGAATTTCAAAGCTGAGCGCTTTCAGTCTGCAAGCATCTACCACCGGAACGTAACAGACTCGTTTGGTCAGATAGAGCTGACTAAGGAGCAGTACAGTAAAATATATTCAGATGAACGAAGCACACGGCTTTCTCTATGTGGACGGTTCCGCTTTAAGGTTTGCCTTGATCCTAACTACAAAGGACCACGCTACCAAGCGCCACGGGTTGCCGTCTTCCTAACAGATAGCAAGACACACCCAATCCCTGAAAGCTTTGCCTCAGTGGTGGATATGGAAGCCGCTTAGGTGCTCTTTGGTTGGCAGTATCAGAGCTTTGGTACTGCTTCCTGAGAACACCCTCAACCCCACCTAAAACCAAATGGAGAAATCCCATGGACCTGCACATTGCAAGCCCTGAACGAATACCTGTGTCTATCGTTCACGCAGTTCTGAATGCTGGGGGCGTCAAGTGCTTCCTGGATGAGCGCTCAGTGCTTCGTGATGAGCTCTTAGGCTTGCCAATAGCCAAACCTGACAGTGAAGGGCTGGTATGCCTCAGCGATGTTGAAATGCACTTTGAACTATTGGAGGTGTGAGTTCCTCTGAGTGGCTCTCTAAGGGCCATTCTAAGGAGCCTATGCGCTCCCTTGCTGCCATCAGGTAGCCTGAAACCTCTGGGAGGTAACGCTATGCGGAAGCTTAGCATAACTCTCCTGCCAGCTAACGGTGGTCTGAGGTATCGTAGGAAACTACGGTTCCTGAGGTGGAAAATTGTTGTGAAATTCCACCTCAAGATCATCCGTAAGTAGTGCGGAGGAGCGTTATCTCATTCGAACGGGGTAACGCTCTCCCAGGGGCTTTATATCAAAGTCACTAAAAGAATACCAGTGCAGCTTTCAAGGTACGCTAAAGCTGTGTTGTAAGTTTTCCACATGAGTAAGTTAGAAGGTGCTTGACGAAGAATCTCGTTTGTTGCAGGTTCTTCCCCAAGCCAACAGCGATCATTGTTGTTGTTGTTGGACTAGCGTGTCTAAAAGAGGCATGTGGGGATTGGAACCCCTTCCAAGATTAGGCGTACCACCACGCCATGACTCTCATTTGTGAGCGTGGTTTTCTATGGCTGGACGAACGGGACCACCTTGTGTGGGCCGTATGCCTAATCGCGGTAGTTCCAATCTTGTTCGTCCAGCCACCAGAAACCTCTCTGAGGTGATCAGAAGTGCCCTTAAAGCCAATCTGAATACGTGCTGCTGGACCTCCTTAAAACAAGATGAGGTTCGCCTATGATGTATACCCGAGACAGCCCAATATATAATTCCTTAGGTGAAACAAGCGTTTGATTGCTAAGGATGCACTTTGCATTTTCCACAGGTTGTTTTTGTTAAAATTTACTCAGCATTTGCTGGTAAATTTTAACAGTACAACTCAAGAGGGAAGTGTGCGGAGCCAGATATCAGTTCAGGACATGTCGTTGAGTTCAGATGAACTTCAAGTTGAATCCAGTCAGATGCATGTAAAAACAACTTATGGGTATATAAGTAAACATAGAGTCATCTGGAGTCATATTGCATTTTGATTCGCGTGATCTGAGTCATAATGATTTTTGATTTCATGATATCTGAGTCTAAATCATATAAATACTATGAAGTAAAACAGTAAAATCGTTAGTTTTGTGCAATTGCACATAACGATTGTCATTCACAAAGGTGAACGTGTCGGGATATACTATTGTATTGCGTATTTTTGTCCTGTTATGTTTTGGTGTGATTAACTAACAACAATAGAGGCATAAATGCATAAATATTGGATGGGCTTTGATGTGCCATTTACAAGAATGGATGTTTACATTGCGTGGGCGTATGAAGCGCAAGGGTGGGAGTATGAAACGGAAAAAAGAAGCTGCTCGCTCTATGCTGGACGGCTATGTCTCTCTTTAGGGCTGCGGGAGAAAGCGAACATTGCTAAGAGGTGCCTTGCCTACCTTGAGCAGCAAGAGGAGAAGCAGCAAAAAAAATCAAAAAAACCTCTTGAAAATCGAAACTGTTTCAATGATAAATATAACCCGTAAGGGGAACGTATTAGCATAGGCATGGATTGAAAATCCTAATCCCACTGCTTCAAGCAGCGTACCCCTTTTCTTGATTATTCTGGATATATAGGTGGTAACTATGGATTACATGTCGGAAATAAAGAAGTTACAGCTGGCCCTATCATACCTTCAAGATGCTGATGAGGATATCTCTGTCGAGATGGTGGATGTGTTTTTGATGGTAGCGTGTGAGCCGGGTATTGCCTTCGGTGAGGTAAGGAAGGTCACGGGATTAGCGCAGTCCACTTTATCCCGGCATGTATCAGCACTAGGTGACTACAAGAGAAACAGGGATCATGGGGCAGGATTGATAGAATCTGTAGAAGACCCTAATGAAAGAAGGCGTAAGCGCCTGTTCCTGACAGCGAAAGGACGTAGAGTTGTGAGCCATATTTGTGCGGCTCAACTTGGTGCGAAAGTGAGCGATGTTGAATTGGATATTCAAACATCAAAACAATACCTGAAAAGTGCTAGGAAACCTGTCAGTAGCTAATATTTTTTCTTTCTTTATATGACAAATGGGAAGATATGGAAATGGAGATGTAAATGCCTATAAACCCTAGGGGTAATAAGTGGGAGTTAACTATACATCAGCAAGGAGCGCGATTTAGGCGCTCTTTTGATTCTCTGGATGAGGCACTGGCAATTGAAAAAGTTGCTAAGGAGATGCTTAGGCGAGGGGCATCCATCACGGAGATACGCGCCAACTGCACTAGCTTCAATCATAGTACGCCCGGAAGCCTCTCTATTAAGAAGCCCCAGACACTTGGAGAGTTATGGGAGGTCGTGAAGGCAAATCACTATAAAGGCTCTAAAGGAGAAGCCACATCTCTACCCATGGGAGATAACATAGTGGACCTATTAGGCGAGGACATTTCATACAAGGATATCACGGGATACCATTTAGATGTTCTGAAAAAACACTTCGAAGGCCTAGGTAACTCGGCCAATACAATAAAGAGGAAGCTCGCAGTCTTAACAAAAACGCTGTCATATGCCGCTGATCAAAACTGGCTTGTGAACGTGCCACGCAGGCCCAAGCTAAAAATCCCTCAGCACAGAACCAGAAAACTCACTTATGCGGAAGAAGCGCAACTTATTCATTATCTGAAAGTGCTAAAGGAGCGTCCTGAAGTTGCTGACCTTGTGGAGCTATGTATCAACACTGGTATGCGTAGGTCTGAGGCTGTTTACCTGACTGGAAAGAATGTTATTGAAGGAGCTATAAAACTCTCGGCAGAGCAAACTAAATCCCATAAAGAGAGGGTGATACCGCTCACGCAGAGGGCTATGGAGATAGTTTCTGAGAGGGTGGAGAAGTATGGCAGGGAACGACTTTTCCCCGGCTTACACGCTGATCTTCCTACTAGATGGGTACGTAAGGCTCGTATAGCTCTAGGTTTTGGAGATGATACCGAGTTTGTCTTACATGCAACACGGCATACCTTCTGTTCAAGATTGGCAGATGAGGGGCAAGGTGGCCCTGTTATTCAGGCGTTAGCTGGACATGCTGATCTTACCACGACACAGCTCTACATTCACACGTCTGCTGAAAGTCAAAAAGAGGCAATATTAGCACTGGAAAAAGGAAGGAGGCAGCAGGAGAAGAAGAAGAAGAAGAAAAGCAAAAAGAACAAGAAGCTGAAAAAAGTTAAATTAAAAAGTGAGTGATGAGCGAGGCTCCTAACACGCCACAAGCTCCCTAAAAGCTGCAAGTATTCCCATATGTCATACTTTTTCCTTTCCCTAAGCTCTTGTAAATTAAGACAAAATTGGTCGGGTAGACTGGACTCGAACCAGCGACCCCTTCACCCCCAGTGAAGTGCGCTACCAGGCTGCGCTACTACCCGAACTGTGAAGAATCTTGCTCCTGGTGCGTTGCCGCATTTGCAAGTATTCCGCTTCTGAAGCTGTCTTAAGAGCTTACTACAGAACTTTCCTACCTAATTCAGGTTGTCTGATCAAGGACCAAATGAAACCTGGCTTATTGTGCTGGTGGAAAACGCTTGTAGCGCGAGATACTGGATTCTGTGGCGATAATGGCTCTGAGAATACCTTGCAGCAGTAAGTAGTGGCGTCAATGTGCGCATTCCGGAGCATCCGGCCGGCTAATCCGGAGTATCTGGCCACCTTTGGCAATCCGTCTTGAGGCCTGAAGATTTAGGTATCAGCTTTGGTGCGTTTCGTCACACGTTTTGACATGCGTTTTTCGGAATGACTGGCCTTCGAGTTCGAGGCGATATGCGTTGTGTACGGGCGTTGATGGATTGGATGCCCCGC
The DNA here is from genome assembly GCA_947502585.1 of uncultured Pseudovibrio sp. Taxonomy (GTDB): domain Bacteria; phylum Pseudomonadota; class Alphaproteobacteria; order Rhizobiales; family Stappiaceae; genus Pseudovibrio. The sequence goes on along the minus strand of CANNAV010000141.1, from coordinate 52 downwards.
CCGACGGCATAAAGATATACTATGATTGTGAGAGTGAGTTTCACACCCAAAG
>CANNAV010000140.1 GCA_947502585.1 uncultured Pseudovibrio sp. | reverse complement strand
GAAACAGGGCGGATCAAAACAATTGCATCACGGGACTGGGCAATAACAGGTCAATGATTATGCAGATTGGTATTAGAAAGCATACCCGTAGAGAGGCTCCGGTTTTCGGATGAAACTAAAAAGTTATGGCATGATGCGTGAATCCATATGAACGCAACATGCCATAACTCCTCCGACAACACGTCTGCAAATCCACACTAATCAATTGTCGGGGGTAGACAACATTTCCTCGCACAAGAGGAATTAGACTGAGTATAGTTACGTCAATACGGTCAAGTCCGATTCAAATTCACGACGCCTGGCCATCACTTTACTTTGACGCCTGAAACTCGCCCGGACTGCATGACAGACGACACCAGCTCAATACCTCCCGTAGCCTTACCACACACCAACGCTGGTATAAGCGTGCAAACTCTGTGCAAAAAGCGCCGGATACAAAGGCTCATGCTCGTAAGCGCCAATCTTCAGATATTTGGAAGAAGTAATGGCCGGCGAGAACCGGATGACACGAGGAGGCCACTCAGAACCCGTATACTCGCCGGCCAACCCCACGGACCCAGGAGATGCGGCGGACCTGAGCACTCCGTAGGGATACAATGCAGCAGTATTGCCGGGACTTATCCAATCAACCAAAAGCCAATACTGCGATTTCGCAGTTAATAATTTTATGAAGCATATGATATCTTATATCACCATCGCAACATTCACTACTTTAGTAAAGCTTTAAGGTAATTGCGCTCCTGAAAATGGAGGGGATTCTTCACCTATACACAAAAAAGGAAAGAAACCGCCGATTATCAGGAGGCATACGCACAGGAACCTGACAGTCTCTGTAAGACTCACACGGTAATTTCCCTAGTTTTATAGACCTATCACTTTTCATGGGAGTCTTTCAGTCAATAAAAACTGGCAGGATCAAACAAACTACTAATTCCTTGCTGCCTTAAGGTCAGCGAGCCCACAACTTCCATCTGAACACAAATTACCAATTTACCACATTCACAACTAATCACAGTTGTATTTTGAGTCCTTCAGGAACCCTGAGACCGTTTCCAGGAAGCTGCCAACAGAAATCGGTTTGGAAATATAGGCCTCACATCCACCCTGACGAATGCGCTCCTCATCCCCTTTCATCGCAAAAGCAGTCACCGCAATCACAGGAATGGCCTTTAAGTCATCATCCTCTTTGATCCATTTGGTCACTTCAAGTCCTGAAACTTCAGGCAGCTGGATATCCATCAGGATCAGATCCGGCTTATGTGCACGGGCAAGCTCAAGCGCTTCCATGCCATTGCGAGATTGCAAAGTCGCATATCCATGAGCTTCAAGCAGATCGTTAAACAGCTTCATGTTGAGTTCGTTGTCTTCAACAATCAGCACGGTCTTTTGCATCAGTTCAGTCCTGCACAGAATGCCGCCCCAAAAATGGTTTAGCCATAAATAAAGGTGTAGTGCAGCCGCGTTACGACTGGCATTAGAACAAGTCCCACACTAAATTTCCTGATACATAGTTAATTCGGATTCGTTTCAGAAAGGCAAACACCAATGAATTTAGGCAAAATCGGCAGTTTGACCAAAGATACTGCACAGGAAATTGCAATTGGTGCCCTTACATTCCTTAGTAGTGAACCCGAACAGCTCGGTCGCTTCCTTTCAATGGCCGGGATAGGACCTCAGGAGATTCGCGATGCGGCAGCAGAGCCAGGCTTCCTGGCAGGTGTGTTGGAATTCATGATGCAGGATGAGCAGTTACTGCTGGCCTACACTGAGAGTGTCGGCGTCCGCCCGACCATGATTGCTGCTGCTCATCTTAAACTTGCCGGAGGCGTAGATTTCCTTGCCCAACATTGAGACCGCAAACACAAGCGCATTACAGCAAATCGAAGAGATCCCAAAACGCGCACATCCGCTTCTCATCTGCGACGTGGACGAAGTCCTACTGCAGTTCATCCCGCATCTTGAGCGTTTCATGAAAGATCATGGCATTTCCTTCAAGGAAACCGCCTACCGCCTCAAGGCAAACATGGTCTACACGCAAACAGGTGAAAATCTGACAGACGATGCTTGCATGGCAGTGATTCATCACTTCTTTGAAAGCGAAGTCAGCAAGCAGGAAGCCGTCCCACATGCAGCTGAACACCTTGAGCGTCTGTCAAAGCTCTGTGACATCGTCATCCTGACCAATCTGCCCGGTAGCCACAACAAGTCCGCCCGAGAAAATCTTCTCACACGCCTTGGTATGGACTATCCACTTGTCACCAACGAGGGCCCAAAAGGCGGAGCTGTCGCCGCTCTGTGTGCCGAACGGGGGCATCACCCGGTCATTTTCATTGACGACAGTCCGACCAACATCATCTCTGTAGGCAAAAGCACACCCCACGTTCAGCTCGTGCATTTCATTGCCGATTCACGCTTCTTCGCAACTGCTGGAGATTTGCCCAACGTTGCCTTGAAGAGCAATTGCTGGAAAGAAACAGGCGATTTTATTGAAAATCTGCTGGTTACTGCGTTAAGGTAAGATCACGGCTGCACGTGAACCTTTCACAAAACCAGAGAACCCAAGCGTGGAACAACTTTCTAGCACGACCCTCCAGTATTTTCTGGAGCGCTTTGGACATTTAACCGGGGCACGATTGCAAAGCGCCTTGTTTGCCTCCGGCGTGTCCGGAGGCCCCGGCTCCCTGATTCTGGAGTTTACCGCGCATGACTGTCAGCGCCCGGCAACATCACCACATATGGCTACCAGCAAGTTGAAGATCAGGATCGAAGAGGGCCTTGAGTTCAGTCTCCACGAACCGGGTGACGGCGCTTACACGACCATCAGACACGCCATTGTCGGCATGTTTTTGAAAGATAAGTTCTTCCTGAATTTTGATCCTGTCAACTCAAAAGACTGGAGGATTGAGGAATGGGACAAAGACCAGATGCGCAACTCTGTGTTTTATGTGGCTGGCGCACGAATTTTCTGGGAGATTGAGGACTAGGTCATGTTACAGACCCGGCATCTGACATCCGGTAACAATCCAGGGACTGCTTTGCATGGCAGTTGAAGCAACCGCACATCTCAAAGCACTTTGCAGGGACTGTACACACAGGTTCCGCGCGGCCCTGACGCGATGCCCCAAATGTGGCAGCCCGCGCATCCTTGCCCATGCAGAACTGGATATACTCGAAATCGCACACATCGACTGTGACGCCTTTTTCGCCTCCGTTGAAAAGCGTGAGAACCCTGAGCTGGCGAATCGGCCCGTCATTGTCGGCGGAGGACAGCGCGGCGTTGTCTCAGCAGCATGCTACATTGCCCGCATCTACGGTGTGCGCTCTGCCATGCCCATGTTCAAAGCTCTCGATGCCTGCCCGGATGCAGTCGTAATCAAACCACGCATGGAACTATATTCCCAGATTGGCCGACAAATTCGCGAAGAGATGGAAAAGCTCACACCCCTTGTCGAGCCTCTGTCCATTGACGAAGCGTTCCTTGACCTTTCCGGCACGCAAAAGCTTCATGGCGCAACACCCGCCGAAATGCTTGTCAGGTTAGTGACCAAAATCCAGAGGGAACTCAGGCTCTCCGTCTCTGTTGGTCTTGCGCCCAACAAGTTCCTCGCCAAGATCGCCTCAGATCTGGACAAGCCCCGCGGCTTTTCGGTCATTGGTGATGCGGAAAAGAAAGAATTCCTTGCCAAACAACCAACCAGTGTCATCTGGGGCGTTGGCAAAGTTTTTCAGGGCAAGCTGGAGCGGGACGGCATCAAAACCATCGGTCAGCTGCAACTCAAAGACCCGACAGACCTTGCCCGCAAGTACGGCGCGATGGGCCTGCGCCTCGCCAAACTGTGTCAGGGAGAGGATGACCGGCACGTTACTTCGAACCGTAGCGTCAAAAGCATCAGCGGCGAAACCACATTCAATACCGATATCTCTGACATCACCCAGCTCTCAAAGAGCCTTTGGGCGCTGACAGAGAAAGTCTCCCACCGCACCAAGAAGGCAGAAAAATCCGGAAGGTCTGTCACCTTGAAGCTTAAAACAGCCGATTTTAAAACCATCACCCGCTCGCGCATGTTGCACGACCCGACCCAGCTTGCCGACAAGATCTTCCGCACAGCAGACGATCTGCTTCATAAGGTGGCAGACGGCAAAATACGCTTCCGCCTCATTGGCGTGGGCATTGCAGATTTGGGCCCGGCAGACCAGGCTGACCCGGAAGACCTGTTGGATGAGCAGGCCGAAAAACGCGCAACAGTAGAACGGGCTATGGATGTCCTGCGCGGAAAATTCAAAGACAGTTCTGTCGTTTCTCTTGGCCGGTCCATGAAGGCACCAGACAAAAGCTAGACTAACGCAGCGGCTCTTTCCGTATTGCACCAGGGAACGGCGCACTTGCGTCTTCTTCCAGTGCGACGGAGCTTCCGCATGTGCTGACATGCACCATCGGCTTCAGATCCAGCTCAACCAGAGCGCCTTCCAGCTCAAACATCCCATAGTTGAGACTCATGCTTCTGGTCACACCATTTTCATGAATCACTGACTGCAATTGATAGTCCGGTGTCCGCTCACCGCGTGCTCCGTCGCTTAAGTTAAAGTAGGCGATAGAGACTGGCCAGGCACCTGCCATACCAAGAGCTTTCGGTAAGGAAAGCTGATCAGAACGCTGTGCCAACGGATCAGCCAGCTTACGGCCAACAACAGTGGTCGCCTCAAACAGCTGCTCCCCGGTGACGCTCCCATCATACAACTTGGAAACCATAAAGTGCTGTCCGTCAGCAGCACCATCAATCACGCTGTGCAGATGTTGTAGCGGAAACATGATGGCCCCGTCAAAGCTGAACTTCTTTTCATCCGGCCCGCTCAAATCCACATCCACCTTAGAGCTGTGATGCTCCGCAGTCCCCTGTGCCTGCTCAGCCAGAAAATCGTCAATGAAGGTTTTGTAGTCAAATGAGAACTGAGAATTGTCCGGCGCTTCAAAGTAGGAGCTGCGCAGATCTGTAATTGTCTCCTTCTCCTCTTCGTCAACACTCCGCACCACGAAGCGCAGATCCACAGTAAATCCAACACAGACAGAACCGGAAAGCTCATAGACCATACGTCCGTTCACATCAGAAATATCCGCGCCGCTCTGGACACTGGACAATCTCATGTCATAAACGGCTTTATGAGGCTGAAGATCAGCAGCACTGCTCAACGAGGGAAGCAGAAGAAAATACAAAGAGAGGGAGGAACCTGCAATCCCGCGAAGACCATGTCCCAGACGTAGTTTCAGCATAAAACCTCCGATTATGTCGGAACAAAAGACACGTAGGCATGCCTCCTTCCCTCTCCAAAGAGTGCATAAACGCAGCCACCAACGCAAACATTCCGCAAAGGAATTCAGTACCAGGGTGAATCTTTCAAATTGGATACACGTTTCCCACGTAGACAACACCCCATGCACTCTTGCAACAATAATGATTCTAATGTGACTCTGCGCCCGTGCTTGCAGACCACGGCTTCGTGAAGAGATAAACTCTTGAGTTTTCGTGGATTTGTATCACTTATTGAAAAAGAACATTCCGACGGAGGAAAGCGAATGTATGATACAATACAGAAAAACCTTGAAAAGCTTGGTGTCACACTGCCGGAAGCTGCTGCTCCTGCTGCCAATTATGTGCCCTTCGTAAAAACAGGGAACCAGCTTTTCATCTCCGGCCAACTGCCAATGCACAATGGCAAAATCGCAAAAACCGGCAAGGTTGGAGCAGATCTGAGCATTGAAGAGGGTGTGGAGGCCGCCCGCCTATGCGCAATCAACCTGCTGGCACAGGCCAAAGCGGCAACCGGCGACCTGTCCAAAGTCGTTCGCCTTATCAAAATTGTCGGCTTCGTCAATTCCAATGGTGATTACCGTGATCAGTCAAAAGTCATCAACGGCGCATCCGATTTCGTGGTCGCAGCCATGGGCGAGGCTGGCTATCACGCACGCTCTGCTGTCAGCGCTGGCGCTCTGCCGTTTAACGCTGCTGTTGAGATCGAAGCAATTTTTGAAGTTGCGGACTAATCCTGCTCTGACTATCAGAGCCTCTCATTTACAGAAGAAGCAATTTCGAAAATTCAATGCAAGATCTCTCCTGGCTCACCGCCCGCCCGATCGCTCACCGCGGTTTCCATAACAAAGAAGCAGGCATTCTTGAAAACACTCCGTCTGCGGTCAAAGCTGCTGTTAAGAACACCTTCGCCATTGAGGTTGATCTTCAGGAAACCAGGGACGGTCAGGTCATCGTGTTCCATGACCCGAACCTTGAACGCCTGACCCATGGCGAAGGCAAGGTGATCGATTTCGATCTGGCTGACCTGCGTAAACTCTCCATGCGTGGCTCCACCGATCCAATTTGGACCTTGCAGGAACTGCTCGATCTGGTCGGCGGCAAAGTGCCACTGGTTATTGAAATCAAAACCCTGAACCTCATGGAAGGTCAGGATGGGTTCATTAAAACCATCGCCGGAATCCTCGCCCCCTATAAAGGTCCGGCTGCAATAAAATCCTTTGATCCGAAGATGCTTCGGACCATGAAGGATGTGGCGCCGCAGATCCCTCGTGGTTGTATTGCCATGACCACGCTGAGTAAGAATTTCGACCTGCGCCTGACAGAGCGTGAAATAGCGAGAATCTCCTGGATGGTACACATGGCAGGAACAGACCCGCACTTCGTCTCGTTCTTTGTGAAAGATCTGCCAGCAGAAGGCCCGAGTTTTCTGCGCGAATTCTACGGACTGCCAGTCATGACATGGACTGTTAAAACCAAAGAAGACCGTCTCAATGCAGCCAAATATGCTGATCAGATCGTCTTTGAGGGCTTCAACCCGGACGAAGATCCACTCTAGGACCAATTGATTTGCCAGCACCCCCAACACCCGTTTTGAAAGTCCTCTCATCCCTGGATGAGGTCCCCGGTACAGACTGGGACGCGCTGGCGAATCCCGGCACGCCGCCGATCCTTGTTGATCAGCAGGACTGGATCGATTCGCCTGAAACGATCCAGTCCGCGTCAACCCTGAAAACTGAATTAATTCCTGCAGGTTATGAGTTTAACCCCATGCTTTCACACTCCTTTTTACAGGCATTGGAAGAAAGCGGGTGCGTTGGGTGGGATGCAGGTTGGATCCCACAGCACATATGGTGGGAACAAGACGGCAAACCCATCGCAGCAATCCCGACCTATGCTAAAAGCCACAGTCAGGGAGAATATGTTTTCGACTATACATGGGCTGAGGCCTTTCAGCGAGCAGGCGGAAACTATTATCCCAAACTGCAATGCTCCATTCCCTTCACACCAGTTCCGGGACGCCGCCTCTTAATCTCTCCGGAAGCCAACCGGCCAGAAACAATCAAGATCCTCACCGCAGGCCTTAAAGAGCTCGCAACACGCATAGAAGGCTCTTCGGCTCATCTGACTTTCCTCACTGAGCAGGAGTGGAAGGAACTGGGAGACGAAGGCTTCCTGTTGCGCACAGACCAGCAGTTCCATTGGGAGAACAACGGCTACAGTGATTTTTCCGAATTTCTGGAGGTCCTATCCTCCCGCAAGCGCAAAAGCATCCGTAAGGAACGTAAGACCGCGCTGGAGAACGATATCGAAGTTGAATGGATTACAGGGCCGGATTTACAGGAAAGCCACTGGGACGCGTTCTTTGAGTTTTACGTGGACACAGGCAATCGCAAATGGGGCTCGCCTTATCTCAACCGGGAGTTCTTCTCGCTCCTCAGCGAAAGACTGGCGGATCATACTTTGCTCATCATGGCAAAGCGCAATGGCCGCTATATTGCTGGCGCGCTCAACATGATCGGCGGCAACACCCTGTATGGTCGCAACTGGGGCTGCATCGAGAACCACCCCTGCCTGCATTTCGAGATTTGCTATTACCAAGCCATTGAGTTTGCTTTGTCGCGCGGCCTTCAACGTGTTGAGGCAGGTGCACAAGGAAGCCACAAACTGGCACGTGGCTACATGCCCAACCTCACCTACTCCGCCCATTGGATTGCACACCCTTCGTTAAGGAATGCAGTCGCACACTATCTGGATCAGGAGCGCCAAGCCGTTCTGCATGAACAGAAAATCCTGTCGGAACACGGACCATTTCGCCAACAGGACTCCTAGAATTCACTTCAGGAAACTGACTGAGGACCCAGAAGAGACTCACAAATCTCACCAAACCTGAATTAGTTTCTTAAGTCTCTTCAGATTCTCAACATCTACAGGATCACAATACCTGAATATTATTGGGAATTCCGCAGTGAATCGCGATATGTATGAGGCCAAACGATTTCAAGGCCGCTGAGGACCCCATAATGACCAGCCCCGCATATGATGAACAGAATATTTTCGCCAAAATTTTACGCGGCGAACTGCCTTCCGAGAAGGTCTTCGAGGACGAAAACACCATTGTAATCATGGATATCATGCCACGCGCTGATGGCCATGTGCTGGTTCTGCCTAAAAACGGTTCCCGCAACATCCTCGACATTGAAGAAACTGACCTTGCAGCTGTCGCAAAGACGGCCCAGAAGATGGCCCGCATCCTCAAGCAAGCATTTGCTGCGGACGGCATCACCATCCACCAGTTCAACGAAGGCGCTGGCGGACAAATGGTGTTTCATACCCACTTCCACGTCATCCCACGCACCGAGGGCATCTCTCTACGCCCACACACAGGCGAGATGGAAGACGGTGAAAAGCTCAAAGCAAACGCAGCGAAAATTCGCGCAGCTGTTGCGGCTCATTCCTGATCATTTCAAATGAAACAACCTCGTGCATTCCCACCAGACTGCGCGAGGAAAAATCACCTGAAACGATAGGCACTTTCTAACTCAATGCAATGTAAGTCATCGTCAGCTCCCCAGTCGCTAACTTACATTAGAGCGGGAACCAGTGATCAGCAATGTGTGCGAGAAAGTTTAGCAAGTTCCGTTAAATCAAAAATGCCCAGCCACCAATCAGCACAAATTCAGCCGAGATGATGCCCGCCATGAGCCGGTCGTTGAGGAGCTTGTATCCAATAACACCGCTGGCCACCGCAGCAAGACGCAGCCACACAGGCACATCGCCCAGCACACCTTCGGGAAACAAAACCAATCGCGCGATGATGCCAGCAATCAACGCCGTCGCAACAGCCCGCACCCATGCGAATAAAAGACTGTCCTCGCGCAGCTTGCCGGAGGCAAACACACCAATCCAGCGCCAGCACTCTGTCGCCAGAAAGCCAGCAACAAGGATCATCGCATAAGGCCACCACCAGCTGCCATAAACTTCACTCACAGCTCGGTGTTTGTCAAGTAAGTTGTCCGCTTGTTTCATGCACTCTCTCTGATTTCAGTGATGCCGGTTTCGCGTTCCG
>CANNAV010000139.1 GCA_947502585.1 uncultured Pseudovibrio sp. | reverse complement strand
ACCGCTCTACCTAGGTTTTTTCGAGTGCCTCCACAATATAAAGCGCAGAGGAAAAGCTGCCATTTCAGGGCTGATTGGACTACTTTTGAACTAACTCCCCGGAACCCATAAAGAGCCTTGTATTTTATGTTCCAAAATCCGGCGCAATATTTCATCTGAAATCAGATTCAAAACGTCTTGCTCATCGCGCTCACCCATCTTACGAACCAACACCTCATGCCAGTCTTCCAGAAGCACGATTTACAGTCTTGAAAAATAACACAAATCAAGCTTCACCAGCTGATCAGACACCACAAACACAACTGACTGTAGATCTTCAGACGTAAGCCTTAACAGATTGATATAATGTGCTATTTTAAAATACAGAAGAAATCGCAATAACTCACCTGAGCCCACTGTAGACAACTAGATTTGAACGAAATCCAGATTCAGATCGAGTTTCAAACATGATTGGCCCATCTGATCATTTCCGGAGCAATCAAGTTTTTTATGATCTATAATTTCATCATTATTATCAGCTAGATACATCAGATAGACCTCTTACACCGAGCACTCAAAGCACTGTTCGTTGATTTGCTTAAGCGCTCATAGCAACCAGCCTGTAAACTCCAGAGATAATTCCAGATCTTAGAGCCTCTCACTTTCGCTTCCCGCTAAAAAATCTGTTTTTAAATTCTTCCCTTCCGCTTGATCTTTCGCTTGCCTTGTTCAATTCCTCGCCTGAGGATCTACTTCGCACGCGCTGTTCAAACCCTCATTTCAGACCTGAAACCAACACCCCTGCCCTGAACTTTCTGTGGCTAAGCCTTGATGCTCCAATGTTATCTCTAAGGCTTCCTCATTTTCCTTCTCTCTCTGATCTCCCTCATGGTACCGCCTCAATGTTCTGTGTTGGTTTGCGTACCTTTGTTGGAACGAACCCTATTGTTTTGCTTTCACGAGCAACGACCCCAAGCCCTGTTTTAGGGGTTGAATATATCTGGCGAAAAATGACTTCTGAAATCGCTTAGGGTGTCATTTCTCACTCAGCCACACTTACCCTCTTCAAGTTGAGATCTGCGAGCTTCCCTCCTGCCCACAGTCTTCCTCATGATCTGATCACTCGCCAAAGCCGCCCTCCTCCCGATACTATTCTTAACGCGGGTGCACAGCACCCAATTGCAAGCCTAATAAAATAGGCCGCAGGCGTGTTTTAAGTAGCGCGCTGCGGCAAAGCGTGAGGCGAAGGGTGAGCAACAAGGCAACGCGCAGCGCTGCCGCAGTGCCGATCCCGTAGTCACACCCCGTATAGGCCCACCGCCTTAACCTCTTGTTCAAGAATTGAGTGTGATCGCTCAGATTTAAGAGAGCCTAAAAACATCCACACCACGGAGGGTTCACGCGCAGCTTGACCAGGTGGAATTATGCTTGCAGCTCCAGGCTGTTCAAGTAGAATCCGGTTGATTGAATTTTGGATTGGGGTTGCCTCCTCCGCTCTGAAGACTTTCAAGAAATCACCTTTTCGAGCACGCGCAAAATGAACCATTTTAGTTGCATGGGGCACCATGAAATCAATCGTCATTACAGAAAAACCCTCGCAAGCCCGTAATGTCATGAGGGCCGTTGGATCTCGATATGGAGAGGTGCTGGCGGCACAAGGACACTTGCTGCGCCTTCAGTCTCCTGAAGAAGCCAATCCGGATTGGAAAGCATGGTCTTCAGATCTGCTGCGCCCGCAATGTGGCCGGTATGGGTTGGTGGCCGATAGAACCAGCGGTAAGGGTGAGCGTCTTGATAAAATCAAGCGTGCTTTAAGCAGTGCCGATCAAGTCATCATTGCAACAGACTGCGACCGCGAAGGTCAGGCGATTGGCGAAAACCTTTTGCATTTTTATGGCTATAGAGGCCGTGTACTGCGGGCGATGTTTACGGCAGAAGATGAAAAGACGCTTTGCGCAGCCTTTGCCTGTGCCAAGCCCAACACGGAGTATCAGCCGCTTTATGATGCTGCGGTCGCCCGCGCTCAGGCCGATCAGGTTTTCAATCTTAGTCTGACCAGAACCGCAACGACCAGACTGGTGCCTTCCGGTGTGCGTGCTGTTATTGGCATTGGCCGTGTTCGCACCCCAACACTTGGAATTGTCTGCAGGCGTGAGCAAGAGCTTTCCGACTTCAAGCCACGGGATTACTTTGAACTGACTGCAGATGTTCAAGGTGAACATGGCCTGTTCCAACTTCACCACCGACCTGCAGATAGCGAGCGCTATTTTGAAAAGGCTAAGGCTGAAGCAATCGCCGCTGCTGCGACCGGCTGGCATGGTCCAGCCAGCGTCACACAGGAAAACCGGCGTCAGGCTCCGGGCAAACCCGTTGATCTTCCAAGCTTGCAAAAGCAAGCAGCAAAATGGGGAAGGACGGCAAAGAAAACATTAGACGTTGCACAGGCTCTTTATGAGATCCACAAGCTGACAACCTATCCACGCGCTGCGGTGCGCTACCTTCCTGAGAACATGGTTGTAGGAGCAAGCGCTGTGTTTGCGGCTCTTGTTAGCGGCGGCTATGTGAAGGATCTGGACTGGCAGGCACCTGTGATCAGGACAGGCAAACGCGGTGTGTTCTCAGATGCCGGTTTAGCTGGTGAATCTCATCATGCCATCATCCCCAATCCTGCAGTGATCGAGCAGTTTGCAAAAATCATTGCAGGACTAAACGCAGATGAGCGAAAGCTGTTTGATTTCATAGCCAAGACATTCCTTGCAGCGCTTGGCCCTGACTACGAATATCACCAGACACAGATTGCTATCAGTGTGCCGGTGAACAGTCAGGCTGTTGTCTTCAAGACAGTTGGCCGCTCGACAATCCATCCAGGCTGGCGGGCTGTTTACAGTGAGTTCATCGAGGACAAACCGTCCTCAGATAGCGAGGCCGAATTGCCTCAAGTAAGGAACGGTGAAGGCGTGGGGATCTCGGCTGTCAGCATTGATGCCAAGAAGACAAAAGCACCAGCCCGCTACACGGAAGGATCTTTGATTGAAGCCATGCAAAACGCATGGAGGTTTGTTGAAGATGAGGTCCAGCGTGCACGGCTGAAGGAAGCCAAGGGCATTGGTACTCCGGCAACCAGAGACACCATTATTGAGGGATTGAAGAAGCAAGGTTTCCTTACTGTCTCCAAGGGTAAACTCTTTGCAAGCGATACGGCTATGCAGCTCTACCACCTTCTGCAGGGCCGGTGTCCGTCACTGCTTGATCCAGCGACCACCGCAACAATGGAAGCACGACTTGATGACATTGTGAGTGGTCGTGCCGGTGCTGACGAAATCATTCAGGAGATCTGCAGTTCTGCAAAGACGGCAATTGATATTCTAGACGGGCAGGGGGCAAAGCTCGATATCCAGCGTAAACCGAGCCCGGCCATGATCAAAGCAGCCAAGGGTAAAGCGGAGCGCGAGGGCAAGCGTCTGACCCGTAAAGATCTGGCAAGTTATGATGCTTTGCGAGCCTATCTGGGACCAATGAAGGAGCGGGCAGGGGAGCCATCCGCCCCAAGTCCGGCACAGCTCAAGTTGGCAATGACGGTAGCTGAGCGCCTAGGACAGTCTCTTCCAGATGAAGCCAAAAGCTCAGCAAGGGCGCTTAGCAGCTGGATTGACGCTAACAACTTTGCCAGTGAGAGCCAAATGAAGTGGATCTCCAAGTTCGTTGAAGAAGGCAAAATCAAGAAACCTAAAGGTTATCCGGACAAGGTATCCCCTAAGGTCGCCAAGGGGCTTCTTGATAAGATGTTTAAGAAGAAGTAGCGGAATATATTTGCTCAGCAATTTCCTCAATATTCTTTAGACGTTCACCCTCTCACTCCAAGAAGTGAACGCGTTCATTATTGCGCAATTATTTATTATATTTCAATAGCTTAGTATTTGAGAGTTCTGAATGTGCCTGTGGTAGGAAAATAAAGATTAATCTTGGTCAGTAGACGGATAACCTCAATGCTGGGAATTTCGCACCAAGCCCACCTGATAGCGGCTTTGCGGGAATAAGCAGTTAGAGCTCAATTTGACCAATGCTGCGGTACATACGAAGGTTCGCTTGATTGCCATGGCAGCCATAGGAGACATAACGTAGTTTTTTGAGCAAAATGAAAAGGGATAGTAGATGGCTCATTACTTGGAATTTGGTTTCCGACCGTCGGCTTTGGACCTGACAATAGGTCCAAAGCCGATCGAAACACTCGACGGTCTGGACGAACACGTTACCGACGTCGAGCAATCGAATCAGCTCTACAAGGAATGGATTTATGCACCCAATGGGGCGCGGATTTTTAGGCTACCCAAAACGCATATCATCCGGCACGTTGAGGATGTTGAACTAAGGCACCTTCAGTTTCATGTCTGGTCGCTGGGGTTCTTCACCGGCCAGCGATTGAGCGCAACAGAAGCAGGTTTTTTAGATGTGACACCGTTGAAACCGGGGAAACTGAACGATTTTGTGTTGTTGGGTGACAGCCTGTCCAAAGCTGTTCAATTGGCTGAGGCATACTGGCAAAACAATGTGCATAACCGAAAGCAGCTTGCGCGATTTGAAGCTGCTGTTCATGCGCTATTTCTTGCACAGAATCCAAGGTTATTGCAGTTCGAAGGGTTCATTTTTCTCTACACTGCGCTCGATGCGTGTTTTGCAATAATGAAAGATATGCTTCCTGGATCACCCTCAAACCACCAGCAACGAACTAGGTGGATGTGCGACCACTATGGCGTTCCGTTGCCCGAATGGGCGGACCCAGATGGTGGAGCTGAAATCGCAGCCCTACGCAATCCGACTATCCACGAGGGTCTTTATATGGGGGAACCACTGGGCTTTGCGATTGAGGGACGGGGTTCAAATCGAAACCTAAATTTGCAAATGCAGGCAGTCGTGTGCCGTCTGTTGGTTGCAATTATTGGCGGGGCTGAAACTGACTATGTGAAATCGGCTGTGACATCCCGACAGAACATAGGTCTCAGGCTTCAGTAATATCCCTAATTGTCTGTTTTGTCCGCATTGGGACACTTGGTGAGGTGAGCAGGAAAGCTCCTTTGATCAACAGCACTCTTTCAGGATGAAGCTTTATTCTTCCTCAACCATCTTTGGCCTACCTTTCACCCTTCCTTCTCCACCAGACCAAATAGACTACGGTGCAATGCCAACTGACCTTCAACAGCTCGATCAATGCATGCTCGAAAGTATCCGGCAGGCGAACTGATAGTCATAGGCTCCCGCAAGGTTTTTTCAATCGTTGTGATCAAGATAGCAGCAGCAGCATAGCGGCTAGTTTTGCTTTCAGCCTGTATCCAAGCTGAAGGAGATAGCCCGATCATCAATCGTAAATCCTCGGTGATCATTAACAGATCGTGCCATGAAGTGAGAGTACTTCCAAGCGTTTCTTGGGTCTGGGTAGTAGCTGAGCTAATCAACCCAATGGAGATCTGATCCATTTGGGGCAGGAGTGATTTGGTCTGAGAATTGCGTATTGGTTCTTTTTCAAGAGCCAAATTAGCTCCGGCAGTGCCGGAGCCAGACTGATTAAAGTGAGCGCCGTTAGGTGCTCGCCGCTCGTTACTACTATTATTAGGGTCTTGAGTGTTTGTATGATTATAAGAACTGCCATCGGTGTCACCCGCAGATGACATTTGTTCCTTATCAGAACACTGTGAGTCTCTATTAGACACTAGTAAATGAGTAGCTTCCTCATAGAGGTCCGACAGAACCTCGGCCTTATACTCAACTCCAGAAGATGCCTCTAAAACTTCCTGAGTAACCTCCTTAATATCGGTGAAGTCAACGCCTTGTTGGTCCGCCAGAACACTCATGTCATCCAATGCACGGACAAAACGGGTGATAGCCCGTTTGGCTTCTTTCTCCACCTTAAGGCGTTCAGCAAAGACTTCACCTAGCTCCTTCAGTTCGTGGATGCGCTGGCGAGCTGGAGAAAAATCAAGACCGTACCCACGCTCAATTTTCCCTAGCTTGCCGTTCCTGAATTCGGAGCGGTGTATATAACGTCGTCCAGTAGGACTATCCTTGTAGGCGAGGATCCCGGCCTCTACCAACTTCTTAAGTGAACGGATGACTGTGCGGGTAGATCTGCAAACGTATTCGGCAAGCTTCTCGTTCGAGATCGCTACAAGGGGCTTGCGTTCCTGCATCCAGTCATCGGCAACTGTCAAACCAATCAGAATGTCCAGAACATGGTATGTTGTCCCCTCTATCCCCAGCGCAGGTGCTGCTTTTTTCAATGCCAAAGCAACTTCAGATTTTGTCGTCTTTACTACGTTCTTAGCCATAGCCAATTGCTGACTGACAATCATCTGCGGGGTTAGTTTGCGAAAATTTGCTGTTGCACCATGCGTTTGCATAGGATTCACCATTCACCCAAACAATCTTGTCGGGCGTTCACTACCGGAAACGAGATGCTACTCACCTGTTCCCATCTTTGTAAAAGACAGGCTAGATCAATTCTCAAGGCAACAGAAAGGGCTTCAAGCCGTAAGATCGGTTGATTCTTTCGGCGTACAGAAGTAACTTGGGTTTGTGAAAACGTGGTTGCTTCGAACCTTGAGCTTGGTAACCTATGAACTTGAAGACCTCTCAGATTGCCATCTGAGGGGTCTTCGCGTATGCAGCTGCTAAGTCATGCGCTGTCATCCTTCTGTTTGTCTTTTTCGTAACGTTCCACTAGATCCGGTAGCTGGTCCAGCAACCAGGATGAGAACTTCGTTGCCTCAGGCCCCTCAAGCTCAATATTCGGCTTTTCCCGGTTCAGGCGAACATGTGCAGTAAAGCGGTCCCCATTTTGAATTTTCGTAGGCTGGGCATTCGCTGCAGTCTTTCCACGTTTCACGACAGGGCTGACTTTGGGGATGGTCCTCTGCTTGTTCGTCTGGGTAAGGAGGTCCACCACCAGCTGGAACCGCTCGTGACTCAACAGATCGGCCCACGAGCCTGAATTCTGACGTTGTGCAATGCTTGATCGGACACCAGAAAGATCGCCTACATTATCATCACATAGCTTTGCCAAGTTCTCCCATTTAACTCGACCAATTCCCCGAGCCGACCCTATGGCCTCGATGATATCCTCGGGGATTTTGCGGGTAATGGCGGTCAGTTTGGATACGATTGACTTGTCACCTCCACCAACGGCAGAGATCACCACCACCCTGGGGAATGTCATTGAAAGGCGCTCAGCGAACAAACAACGTTGGATGAAAGTCAAGTTCTTGCGTTCAGCATTTTCCTTACCTTGCGCGACGACCAGCTCTTCGTCAGTAAGTTCCTTGACCGCCACCCGAACATCAATTTTGAGCTTCAGGCAGGCTCGTACCCTGCGATGACCATATGCGATTTGATAGAAGCCAACATCTGACGGATGAGGGCGTACCAGAATCGGAACTTGCTGACCGTCTTCCTTGATACTGTTAGCAAGTTGCTCGATACCCTCGTCAATGCTCTCAAATGCCCTGTCTGAGACAATAGAAGGAAGACAAAGCTTGGGATCGAGAGTACGGATCACGTCTCCTTTGGATACCAGCTTGGCACTTTCTGCGATATCGACAAGGGATTTTTGCATTGCCTTGGAAGCCCCACGCCGAACATAAGCTGCACGGGATGTCGGTTCATCAGTTTGCTCCACTGTTCCTTGACCAACCAATGCTGAGAGCGAATGCTTCCGGCTCATAAGTTCACCTCTGTGTTGATTTTCCTGCTATTTCCTCGTGCTTTTGCGGTCGGCGTAACCATCATTAGCGTCCCCACGAACTATGAATAAGGCTCTTTATTTCTTCGTTCACGTTGTTGAGAGCGGAAATCGCTCGGTCATAAGTGTTTCGGTTGAACTGAGCCTTTTCGATCTCATAAACGGTCTGCTTGGTGATGCCCGCATCCGAAATAGCCGTGGATTTCAACATTTCGTTGGTCAGGACATAGTTTGGGAACAATGCCCGAAGGAATCCGACCATCTGCACCTGAGGCCCATCCTGTGGTTCAAAGCGAGTAATTAGATAGCGGAACCAATTTAGGTTCACCTCTGCGCCTGCGTCTTTGATGCTTTCCAATATCCCTCCGAGCATCAGAAGAAACTGGCTCATGGACAGCGTGTCCAACATCTGCGGGTGCACGGTCACTAAGACCCCTGTGGAAGCAGTGAGGGCGGTGAGTGTCAGGTAGCCAAGCTGGGGAGGACAATCGATGACAACCACATCGTACTCATCTTTCACATCCTCCAGAGCTGCCTTGATACGAAGGAAGAACAATTTCCCTTCAGTAGACTCTTTACTGCTTGCCTCAACTGGCGTGTCGTATTCGTACTCCTGTAGATCCAGACTGGCAGGGATCACATGTAGGTTCGGGAAGTTCGTCAGCTGCACTACATCGCGAATGCTCTTGCGTTCGTCATCGTAGCGCAACGCTTCATACAGCGATTGTGTCCCATCTAGCTCTGGCTGGATACCGTGCAAAGCAGACAATGACGCCTGTGGGTCAAGGTCAATGGCTAATACCCGATGACCGGTCAATGCAAGATATTGGGCAAGGTGCGAAGCTGTGGTCGTCTTTGCACTTCCACCCTTGAAGTTGACAACAGAGACAACTTGCAACCCTTCATCTTCACTGCGCCGCGGGTCATATTTTTTGGCCTTGCTCTTGTTTCTCACTGCCAGCAATTCCCGCAGTTCGAGCAACTGCTCTGCGGAATAAAAACGACGACCGGAAGACGAAGTTTCAGGAGTAGGGCCTTCTCCTGCTAAGTGTAGCTTTTTGATACTGGAGGACGTAACACCGAGAAAGTGGGCGGTTTCAGCGAGCGAGAACGACCGCAGCCCCTTAGTGGCATTCGGCGGGAATTGCGACTTGCGAAGGATATCAAGCTTCTCAGAGATCAACGCCCCTTGTGCTTGGATCAACTGATCAAATGATTCTTCAAAATCCGTAATAACCGTCATAATCCGACTTACCCAGCATAGTAACGTTTTTCTGGCGAATTCGCCCATATAACGGGAATGCTACGAATTTAGATGATGTGCAAGAGATTATTAGTTAATGCAAATTAACTTTTACTCTGCAAGGTTTACGTTTGAAGGCAAAAAAGTGAATTAAGTCAATTATAAAAGCCATTACATCAATAGGTTTTAGGCGCACCAGTACTCATATCTTTCCGACGGTGCCAGTACTCTATGTAGTGGAAAACATCGGACCGCATACGATCAAGATAGATATACAGGTTGGGTCCATAAACCCGATTCTGTTTTCTTATCGGGGTATGTTCAGGATACTAGTTTTCTGAACCAAAACTTTCAGGATGTTCTGAAACCCGCACTCCAAGGCATTGGGTTCATCCCAACAAAGGTAATGGAATGGACGGCTCCTTCCCTGCGGCGTCGAAAGCGCCATAGTGGGGACTTGGCAATCACTTACTAAACGAGAGGAACCATCCAATGCCGATAGTAACGATAGGTCTTGA
>CANNAV010000138.1 GCA_947502585.1 uncultured Pseudovibrio sp. | reverse complement strand
TACAGGACAATCGGAATACAGCTATATCATTCCTGACAAACGAAAACAGCCCGCACTTTCATTGAATCACCCTGTCATGATCGCAGTTTTCTTGACGCGATTGCATATAGTGCCATTATTGGGACTTTTGTTTCTCAGTGCATGGTGAGCGCTGCGCGAAAGAGGCGATTTGCCTCTCCTGTTTTTGTGTGCACGCCGTGGAAAGAGATCTTTGAAAATGATGCAGAGCGAACACATAGCTTTGACTTTGCATGTCAGGACTATGCCGCGAATATTTCAGTCTATCGTGCTTATGGTTATGACTTGGTGGAAGTACCGCAGGTATGCGTTGAAGAGCGTGCCCGGTTTGTGATTAAGCACGTTGAAGAGCGATCTCTCCTGTAATTTGTAGAATCGCTGATGTCACAAAATGCGGGGCGGGTTGTCTATTAAGGGCGGGGTGGATGGTGCTCTCTGAGATTGAGCCTATGCATTTTTCGGGTTGTATTAATCTTTGTAATACCCTTCAAGGTTGTTAACAGGTCGCTGTCGAGTTTCTGGTTGTGTTGTAATTCTGCAAGGTTAATTACTCAAAGGACGTTAAGTGACTGGAAAGTTTTAAAATTTCTAGGTTGGTTTGAAATAATTTACCAAAAGTTGTATAAAATAATTCATACAACCCATAAAATTGCGTTGGTTTTCCGAAAACAAGAATATCCGTAGCTTCATCTATATCGATACGGGCTAATTCTCTGGAAATAAAGTTGATATCATTAATCCATGCCAGTTATTTGGTCATGTTTTGATGTCTATTTATTATGTTAAACAGTTAAGCCCGTAATACATTGAGGTGTTGTGGATGTATTACAAGAATACGCGGCTTAAACATCTTGATGGGCGTCATGATTTGACGCCTGTTTGGGAATACTGGAACGTCAATAGAAAAAAGATATTTGGTAGAGCGTTTCATCTTACCGGTGGTGATATGGATGCGGCGGAAGAGTTGATGTCTGCAACAATCATTAAGGTTGCATCGCACTTTGAACAGCGCCCACTGAATATGCGGGAGCCGATCGCCTTTTTTATGTACGCGCTCAAAAACGAATTCATCAGTCAGTACCGGAAGAAGCGATATGAATATCAGTTTCGTGATGGAGAAAAAGACGTTTACGACGAACACCTTGCCAGCACGGAGATGGAAAGCGCTCCGCAAGAGGTGTTGCTGGCACAAAAGGAAGAGTTGATGCTGATCAGCAAAACGCTGGAGCGGCTTCCCCTTATCTACCAGCAGATTTTTTCCATGAAGTTTGCCGAGGAACGCAGTTACAGCGAGATCTCGGAGGAGCTGAATATTTCTCAGGCTCTGGCCCGGAAACGGGTGCAGTTTTTACGTGAGAAGCTGAGAGGTGCACGTTCCAGGAAGCATAAACGGCTCAACTGAGCGGATTGTTTATTCACGGGAGGCTTGGGAATGCGTCTCTCCGAATAGTTAACGATTTCAGACTGTGAGGGCGAAAGCATGGCGGAAGATACTGTAAATGCTCAGGTAACGGATGCAGTTACCCAGACAAATGTGAAGGTGGTGGGTGAAGCGCCTTCGCAGGCAATTGCCAATCTGTATCAAGTGGTTAGCAATGCGACAGGATTGTCGGTTCAAAATGCGACCCATGCGCAGCAATCCATGAACCAGATATCGACCGCTGTGGTGTCCAAGGGCGTTCAGCTGATTATGGAAATAGGTCCGACTTCTGGGTCAGGGGCTTAACCCATAGGCGGTTAATATGAGGGAATTTGATGGTGAGGGAGAGAGGTGAGAGTTCAGCTTCTCAAGAGTATGAGAATGCGATTACGCGTCGGCGGCGACTGATCTCTCTGCTCCACGGACCTTTGAGCGATAATAGTTTGCGTTCCTCAACTCAGTCCGCAGCTGAGGCATCCAGAACACAGGGTGCACAGCGATCTTCTCAAGCGATCAAAATGTCCTCACAGGCGGAAGCGAAAACCGTCAACACAGCAAGTGAGAACAACAGTCAATCCGGAGCGCAACAAACCATGGTGATGGATAGTGAAAAGGGATCTGCTGGTGGTGCAGGCCAGGAGAATGCCCCTTATGACCGATCTGGCAACCGGTCACAGGGGGCGACCTCAGCGCGTGTGCAGGAGCAATCGTCAGGTTCAACCTATCCGGCTTTGCCAACATCTGCGCCTGCGACACCAGCCCTGAACGACCAGATTACTCAGGCTGTGCAGTTTACTAATTTTCAGAACTTTCAGGGCCTGGAGACGATGATCTCTGTTCCTGACGATGTGATGACCAAGCAGTCCAATGGGCATGCATCGCAAGATGCTGAGACCTATATGAACGGTGTCATGCAGATCTCCATGGCTGCCCAGGCGATTGTAGCTGCGAAGATTGCACAGAACCCGGCGCTGGGCGCGACAGATGCTATAAAAGAGCTGAACACGATGGTGACGAACGCGATCGCTGCCTTTCAGGATGTGAGCTAGAGGATGTTGCGTTCATTTGCATTCACTCATCATGTCCTGGCACTTTATTTTCATGCGTGTTCCTATCCGAAAGCCTGGGCTATTTTTGAAGAATACGCTTTGGTGACCTGCCAGGAGGTTGAGGGATGAGATGGCGTGGGAATCGGTCCCATTATGGCTTTGAAACTTCCACTGGTGTTCAAAGTGAACCCTGCAAACAGCCGGAAGTGGATCAGCTGGCGGATCTGGTTCAGGAAATCACGCTGCTGTTTCAACAAGATTACAATTTGCTTGCAATTTTTCTTCGGGCTCTGACGCGATAGGCAGATCCCCTGTCAGCTCTAAAGGTGAGATATGGAACGGGACGTTACATACATTCGAGAGGAATTGGAGGAGGTGATCCTCAACCAGTTGCGCCGCTGGGAAGGGGTTATCGAGCAGGAAGAGACGCTCACGCTGTCGGGGTCTGGTGTTGAAACGCTGCCAGGGCTTTTGTGTCACCTGAGTCTGGCGCGCGATGCGCTGGTGAAGGCGGAAGGGATGCTGGTGTGTGAAGATGGCATTACAGCAGCTGATGTGGTTCTTGGATTTCGCGATGAGCGGCTTCAGGAAGATGCAGACCGGTATGAGGACCGGAAAGACGAGGATCTATTAATTCAGGATGGAGTGGAAGAGGAGCTTCTTGCGCGGTTTACCTCCACTGGTGACATAGAGGTTGAAGAGCGGGGGGAAAATCGCAGTTCGGAGCGGAATTCGGATTACAACTGGTAAAACTGGACTTGAGGAGCGAGGCGATGAGTACAGCCGCGAACAGAACGCCAGGGACCGCAAATGCTGGTCCTCAAAAGGTCACGGTTACACCGGGTCCGGAACTCAATTCTGCGCTGGATGAGGCTGTCGTACAGCTGACCCAAGTGAAGCAGAATGTGGATCAGGCAGCGAGCGAATTTGCGCAACTGAGGCAGGGCATTCCCAATTACAATGAGGTGGTTGCTGAAATCCGTCAGCAGCAGGCTCAGATTAACCGGGCTTGTGAGGATGCAACGTCGTCTGCACAGACGATTGTGTCTGAGGTGGAACAGGCGGCAGCTAAGCTGTGTACCTCCATTGATGAAGAAATCAATACGATCAAAAGTGTGATCGGTACAGGGGTTGAGGATGAGCAACCGCAGTCGTCCCCTCCCGTACAGCCGCCACCGCAATTGGCGCCGGGGCAAGGTGGTCCGGGCGTGGCGCAGGTTCCAGCCTACGGCCAACCTGTTCAGGGTGGTGTGGCCAATCAGGAAGTGGTGGCGGTGCAGGTTGCAGAAGCTCTGCGGGACTATCTGAAGAAGGAGATCAATTCCGAGCTTTCAAAGCAGATTGCACCGCTCAATGAAAAACTCTCCGAGCTCCTGATCAGTTATCTGCAACAAAGGTCCCGTGACAGGTGAGCGATGTGTAAACCAATCCTTGCGATGGGCACTTGCTCTTAGGAAAAAGTTCACAAATAGAAAGGAGCGGCGTCAATAGTCTGTAAATGGCAATAATAACAAGCATATTGGAGAAAAAATGCCAAAGACTATTGAGGAACAATGTGGTGCAGCAAAACCCTCCGATGGCGGAGTTCTTGATGCTGAAGTGATTGCAATTCTTGGGGTAGCTCCTGCGTTTGCGCTGGCGATAACCTATCTGGCGGCAGCGCAGTCAACGGGGGTGCTTTTTGAGAACTCAGTTGCAAATGCACAGCGCCAGAATGTAATTGCGCAATCTGCGTTGAATCAAGGAATCTTGCATACCTATTCTGTTGGTTCCATGGCTGCTGCAAGTAGCATTGCACATATGGACCCGAAGGAAGTCGAGCCTCTGAATGAGAGTTTGCTTGAAACAATGAGCCGGTATTTTTCGCGTTAAGTCGCGGTGTCTGTCCGGTCTGCAGCGACCATTGAGTTTTCCAGATAATTGAGATTTTGCCTCTGGTCAGCGCGGTAAATGCGTTTGAGCAGAGGTGAAGCAGGGCTGCGTTTTTTTTACCGAATTGCTCATGAGTTCGGTTGATCAGGTGGGAGTGATTATATGGCGGATCTACCGGGTATTGGTCCCGTAATACCAGAGGACGGCATGGTGATGGATGCTGTGACACAATCCAATGTGATGGTGCTTGGGGATGCGCCTGCAATTGCGATGGGGAACCTTTATACATCTTTTGCTCACTCGACAGGCATTTTGTTTCAAAACTC
The DNA here is from genome assembly GCA_947502585.1 of uncultured Pseudovibrio sp. GTDB lineage: Bacteria > Pseudomonadota > Alphaproteobacteria > Rhizobiales > Stappiaceae > Pseudovibrio. The sequence continues at coordinate 4,799 of CANNAV010000138.1, read as the reverse complement.
AGCAGCGACCGCGTCTCAATCTTCCACACTTGCTCAAGCGACAACCAACATGGGCGTTATGCAAATTTATTCCGCAAATACAATGGCCGGGGCATCGGCCACAGAAAAGGTTGCTCAGGTCGGGGCAACCGACCAACTCAGCACGCTGTTGACTACTTTGCGTAGTTTCAATCCATAACAGGAACTTTCGAGCTTCGCTTTCTGGTGCAAGGCCAGAGCGATGAGAGTGGTTCTGATGCATCCTTTAAATCGTAGTATTGCGTACTCCTTTGGAGCCAGTTCAAGGAAATGCAGAACCGGATTTTGACCAGAACTGTATGAAAGAGGACTATTAGAATGCCAACTACTGTTAGCCCTATGATCACTGATGCCGTTACCCAGTCCAACGTAAAGGTCGTTGGTGAGGCGCCTGCAATGGCAATGGGCAGTGTCTATCAGACAATGGCTCATTCCACCGGGATTCTCTTTGAAAACTATGTCTCTGCCGCCCAGCAGCAGAACATTCTTTCTCAGGCAGCTGCTAACCAGGGAGTCATGCAGATTTACTCCATGGACACGATGGCTGGTGCTGGTGCTACCGAAAAAGTTGCTCAAAGCGGCACACCAGACCAGTTGAACACGTTGCTGACAATTCTGCGCGTTTTCAACCCAACCTAACAGGTTTTGGCGTCGCCCTGCAGCGGCGTTGGTTCAACTTGCAGTCAATGGTGTCCGGTTGGTTTTCAGATGGGCATGCCCCTGGTGGTTCTCTGTGAAACCGCCGGATACGACTTCTCATTTAAAGCAGTTCATATTCTGTTGAATTGGCTGAGCTGCTTTTGTTTCTGTCTCCTGCGTATCTGTAACCGAGAAGCGGTTTTATTTTTCGAGAGATACGCTGAATTTGAAGGATGACGACTATGCCGGATTCGGTAAATCCAATGATAACTGATGCAGTCACACAAACCAATGTGAAGGTAGTTGGTGAAGCACCCGCGATGGCAATGGGATCGCTTTTTCAGACTATGGCGCACTCAACCGGTATTCTCTTTGAGAATAACGTGGCTGCTTCTCAGCAGCAGAACATTCTTGCTCAGGCTGCGACCAACCAGGGCGTCATGCAGATCTACTCCATGGATACCATGGCAGCTGCTGGCGCGACAGAGAAGGTTGCTCAGACTGGTACGCCAGATCAGCTCCAGACACTTCTTACCATTATGCAAGCCTTCCGTCCAACCTAGTAAGTGGATCTGTGACAACCTTGCGTGCGCGATACATTTTTGCCTTCCCTGCTTCTGCAGGGGAGGTTTGCAGTTTTGGTATGGTCTCTTTTGCTGACAGATCCGAGGGAAATGGGTATATATACTGCTAGGAATAAGCCCACAAAGGCAAAGAATGACACATAAGCTAACCCCCATTTTGGTCTGTGCCCTGTACAAGTTTGTTGAGTTTGCAGACTTTGAAGACAAGCGCGCACCTCTGCTTGACTACTGCAAGAGCCGTGGTATTCGCGGCAGTCTTCTTATTGCTCGTGAGGGCATTAACGGAACTATTGCCGGTGAAGAACCGCAGATGCGGGACGTAATTGCTTACTTGCGCAAAGACCCGCGTTTTCATGACATCCTTATTAAGGAAAGCTGGGCGAAGCAAGTTCCGTTCAAGCGTATGAAGGTGCGTTTGAAGCAAGCAATCGTGAATATGGGCGTGAACCATATTAATCCCAATGACCTTGTCGGCACCTATGTGAAGCCTGAGGACTGGAATGCGTTGATTTCTGATCCGGATACGGTCGTGATTGACACGCGCAATGACTACGAGTTTGCGCTGGGCACGTTTAAAGGTGCATTGGACCCTGATACGGAAACCTTTAAGGAGTTTCCTGAGTGGGTCAAACGCAATGGCAACTCTTTGCGCACAAAGAAAAAGGTTGCCATGTTTTGCACTGGTGGTATCCGCTGTGAGCGGGCAACTGGGCTTATGCTGGAGCAGGGGTATGATGATGTCTACCACCTTGAGGGCGGTATTCTGAATTATCTGGAAAGCGTGCCACAGGACGAGAGCCTGTGGAAGGGCGAGTGCTTTGTGTTTGATGACCGCGTGTCTGTTGACCACAATCTTGACGCTGGCTGGGGCAAAAATCTGCCCGAGAAAACCAGACGGATTCTTGCGCCTTACCAGATTGATGACACACCCATTGAGGCTGACGAAAGCTGAATTGATAGCCCTTGCTTTTTATGAAGCCGGAAAAATCCTGTCCCGTTCTCTCCTGGTGGCTTATTGCTGATCTCATGTTCACGTAAACGGACAGCTGGCGGAGCGACCGTCAGTGCAGCGTTAGTCGGGCGGGGTCATCGGGGAACATAACGCATCCTCCGGCGGGGCGCCGTTAAAACACCCGGAAAGTCTTTCGTGCAGGGACCAGGCAGAAGCTGGTCAGCAGATGGGCATCTGCACCGGCAGGCGTTTAGCTGGTTTCGATATTCATATCTGTCTTTGGCAGGTGTGTGTGCATCAAAGGCAGTGCCTGCTTCCAATGCCTTTATGTGGAGATCTTGTTTTATTCAAAACGCACGGGTAAGGCGAACAGCCAATGCCGAAGACTCGTATCAAGTTACAATGCGCAGGCATAGCCTGCTCGCCTTCCTCACCGCGTATCCGGTGCCCAAACGACAACATCGCCAGCGAAGAGCTAACGGGGCCAAATCTGTTTGTTTTTTGTTGGGAAACAGAACACCTTTTCAAAAGTATGGTTTATCCAAAGCGGCAGGTTGGCAGGCCTTTGTGCTCCACATCCATCGCGAAGAGACTGCCTGACTTTGGGAACTCCCTGAGAAGCTCTTTATCCCCATGCGGACGCAGGCTTGCTACGACCAGAGTTCTCAGGTCAGAGCCTGCAAAGCATGGGATTGTCGGGCGCGGGACTGGCATGGCGATGGATTGCAGCAGCTGTCCATCGGGGGCAAAACAGTTGATGTTGCCTGCTGAGACGCCTGCGGACCAATAGTTACCATCGGTGTCTGTTGTTGCGCCGTCGGGTCTGCCTACCGTGTTGTCCAGCAGCAGGAACTTGCGCTGGTTGGTGACAGCGCCGAAGTCACGGTTAAAATCGTAGGTGAAGACCTCGCCCGAGCCAGTGTCGCAGTGGTACATGGTCTTATTATCCGGGGACCATGCCAGGCCGTTGGAGGTTCTGATTTCCGTTGCGATCTGTGTGACGTTGCCGTCTTGTGTGATGCGATAGAGGCTGGCGATTGGGGTTCTTGGGCTGATGTCGTCCATAGTGCCCACCCAGAATGCACCATCGGGTCCGACCTTGCCATCATTCAGCCGGGTGCGTGGATTGTCCGGCTCAATCTTTGCGATGACCTCGTACGTTTTTGTGCCTGTGTCGAACAGGATGATTTCGTCTTTCATTGCGACGATGAGGCGGCCATCTTTACAAAGACCGAAGGAGCCAACGACTTTCGGGAAGTCCCATGTGGTGACTTCCTTACTATCCCAATGCATCGCGTGGATCTGTTTCCCGGGGATGTCGCAAAAGAACAGGTGTTTTGTCAGTTCATCCCAGAGGAGACCTTCTGCCAGCTCGTAGCGGCCGTCCAGCAGGCAAGTAATAATCGGGGTCAAAGTCGTGCTCCATACTCATGCAGTCCAGGAGAGCTACAGGCGATATTCAATTGGGCGTTGTTATAAAGGGCACCTCTAAGAATTACAAATTCGATTTTTATGTTATATCGTTAATAGGTTGATGCGTTAGGGCTTGAGGGATCATGGCGCGGATTCAACTCGCCAGTGCAACTTTACTGAGGGTATATGACGTGAGGCAGTGATGCCGATGTGTCTTTGACCGTCTAAAGTAAAGGAACACGAATGCGAGCCTATCACCGGCTCACGGAGGGACAGCGTAACCAAGTTTACGCTTTGATGAAAGCAGGATTGAGCCAACGGGCCATTGCGGATCAGATTGGTGTCCATAAATCGACGATTTGCAGTGAGCTTAGGCGTAACAAAGGTCTGCACGGATATCGTCGAAAGCAAGCTCATCACTTGGCTTGTTCCCGCCAGCCCTCTATTTCCCGTCGCCGTATTTCAGAGGCGAGATGGGCCCGGATTGGAAACATGCTCCGCGAGGATTGGAGCCGGAGCAACTTAGTGGTTACCTGCAAGCCAACATTAAGCCAAGTGTCAGCCCCGAGTGGATTTATCAGCATATCTATACTGATAAGCGTAACGGGGCACTCTTCACAGGTGTCAATCAGCATTGAAAATTGACCCACCTTTTGCATCCAAAACTGACCCACCCTGTGGGCGAAAAAGGCCCTGTCTGCGAGCGCTCGCAGACAGGGCCTTTTTTGGTCTTCTGAAGTGTTATCGGGACGCTTTTGACTGGGCAAACCGGTATGAATCGTTTCCGGTTTCAAGAAGGGTGCAGTGATGCGTAATGCGGTCGAGCAGAGCCGTTGTCATTTTCGCGTCGCCAAAGACGGAGACCCATTCATTAAAGGCAAGGTTGGTTGTAAATATGATAGATGTTGTCTCGTAAAGCTTTCCGATCAGGTGGAAGAGCATGGCGCCGCCGGATTTTGGGAAGGGGATGTATCCCAGTTCGTCTATGATGACACAATCAGAGGCAATGAGCTGCTTTTGCAGCCGTCCGGTTTTACCCTCCCGCTCTTCTTTGATCAGGGTATTGATCATATCTAATGTATTGAAGAATCGTACTTTCTTGTCTTCCTGAATAAGGCTTATTCCCAGAGCCGTGGCGATATGGCTTTTGCCTGATCCAGCTCCTCCCACAAGGATGATGTTCTCGGCGTTAG
>CANNAV010000137.1 GCA_947502585.1 uncultured Pseudovibrio sp. | reverse complement strand
GCTCTTTGGTGAGCCACCGGGCACGGCCCGGACTCTTACGGTTGCACAATCCTTCAGGCCCTTCTTCATTGAACCGATGTACCCGGTCGCGCAGCGATTGGCGATCCATACCGCCCAGTCGCGCCACCTCCGAGCGCGACAACCCATCGTAAACAGCTGCAAGAGCAAGCAGGCGGCGGCTCTGTCTGACATCCTTACTTTGACAAGCAAGAGTGCATAACGAGGACGCATCATAATCACGGCGTAATGGGATCGCAGGCATTGGGAATCTCCTTCCCCAATGTTGAATCATAATTCAAGTGATTTGGGAATCCATATGCCGGGTCAAAAGCACCTGCCGCTGGTATTACAACATGAGACGGCTGGTACAGCTGGACAACAAAGCATGCATCAGATGGACGGCGTCCATCAACCTGTACGATTTATCCGAGTTCTTTCATAAAGTGAGCAAATGAGATGATACCTTCTGGCCACGGCCCCTGACCGCTCGCGGGATTGATGTGACCACTTTCCCCTGCATCCTGCAAACGCGCATTCCAGATCTTAGCAAGCTGCTCAGCGCGCTCATAAGCGCAGTATGGATCGTTGCGACTGGCGACAACCCTGGCATGGAAGGGAAGAGGTGAAGTTGGGAACGGACCAAAACCAAGTAGCTCAGCAGGCACACAAGAGGTGTCATCTACATCCGCAGGCGCAACCAGATATGCACCCTTCACCCGGTTTTTTATGCGAGGAGCAGCATGAATCACCGCAGCAACGCCAGCGGAGTGTGCAACAAGCACCACCGGGCGCGTTGCTTCCTCGACTGCTTTCACAACAGCATCCACCCACTCATCAAGGTCTGGCTTGCTCCAATTGTCATGCTCAATGCGCCGACCAGTGGAGAATTTAGCTTCCCAACGGCTTTGCCAGTGGTTTGCATCGGAGCCGTGCAGGCCGGGGACAATGAGAATGTCCGCCTCAGAAATCTTCATAGGGTTCCTCAATACGTGGTCCTGCTAAAAAGTCTGGCAGCTTAATAGGACGAAAATACCCGGTTTTCAAAACGCCGGCCCAATCTCCACGCCGATTACGCGCAGCTTTTCTACTGGCATGGTCCCAATCGTAGTTCACCATCCGCTCTTCAAAGGACCACCGTGTCCCAACCCGGGTCACAATCATGTACCTCGCATGGGGACTTCCAACTTCCATCTTATGTGCATGAGGTTTGTCATCATCATAGGCTGGTAGCCCGACACTGCCTGCATTCATCACGATTTGTCCGGTTGTCTCCAACCAGATGACCCGAGGAATGTGAGAATGTCCACAAACGATCAGCGGTGACGTCACATCACCAACATGCTCTAACACGTTCTCCGGCGATGCAACTCGGGTGTGATCCCCACAAAGCTCTTCAGTCAGATAAACATTATCAGCCGAAGGCGTACCATGGCACAGGAACACATTCTCAACATGCTCCATTTGCGTTGGCAGTTGCTTCAGCCATGCTTTGGATTCGTCAGAAAGCAGAGAGTAAGCATGTGCATCACTTGGGCCCATTTTAGATTGGGCATGATCCACTAAGTGCCGATCATGGCTCCCCCGCACAGTAAGCCAATTTTCCGCAATAAGATACTGAGCTGTTTCTTCTGGCCACAATGGCCCCGAAACACAATCGCCCAGATTAAACACCAGATCCGGTGACTTCCGCTTTATGTCGCGATGGACAGCTTCCAGAGCAGGCAGGTTACCGTGAATGTCCGAGATAACCGCAATTCTCATAGCAATGACTCCTGATCGACATAAGTCCTATTAAAACTAAGAGGAACCATGTTGTCAGCCAGGTTCGCCCAGCAGTGTCAAAACATTGCCAAACGGATCATGAAAATGTGCAAGAACTCCGCCCCACACCTGCTTTTCAGGCGGGCTGGAAAAGGCAACGCCCTTCTCAGAGAGGCGTTCACAGGTATCGACAATATCATCGACCTGAAGTGATGCTCCGAGGAAGCGACCAATGTATTCCTGATCTTCCTCATTATGCGCTTGCTCAATGATAAGCTCGGCATTGTCGAGCCTGGCACCAAACGCGCCAGGCTCTGGCATATCCCAGTTAAGAGGAAGGCCGAGTGTGTCCGCATAAAACTCCCTGGCCTTTTCGATATCACTCACGAAAATCCGCAGACCATAAAGCTTCATCTTCCCCTCCACTGCTGTGTACGGACTACTCAGGCTTCGCCAAAGACCCGCCTGAAGATCACATCTACATTCTTGGTGTGGTAACCAAGGTCAAATCGCTCGCGAATTTGCTCTTCAGAAAGATGCTTGCGAACATCTTCATCCATCAGCAATTCCGTCAGGAAGTCCATCTTCGCATCGCCGGAAACCTGATAGCTGTCCCAGACTTTCATCGCATTACGCTGAACAAGACGGTAGCTGTCTTCACGAGACGCGCCAGCCTGTGTAAGTGCCAGCAAAATACGCTGAGAGTGTACCAGACCTCCGAGGCGAGCCATGTTACCCATCATACGCTCTGGGTAAACCACCAGATTTTCCATTACATTGGTCAAGCGGGTCAAAGCAAAGTCCAGTGTCACAGTCGCATCAGGACCAATCATACGCTCAACAGAAGAGTGCGAGATATCGCGCTCGTGCCACAGTGCAACGTTCTCCATCGCAGGCATCGCGTAAGAGCGAACCATACGAGCAAGACCTGTCAGGTTCTCGGTCAACACCGGGTTACGCTTATGCGGCATCGCAGAAGAGCCCTTCTGGCCTTTGGAGAAGAACTCCTCAGCTTCCAGAACTTCCGTACGCTGCAAATGACGTACCTCTGTAGAAAGACGCTCGATAGAGGATGCAATCACGCCCAGAACCGCGAAGAACATGGCATGACGGTCACGCGGAATAACCTGAGTGGAAACAGGCTCAGCACCCAGACCCAGTTTTTCGGCAACATGCTCTTCAACACGCGGGTCAATATTTGCAAAAGTACCAACAGCACCGGAAATGGCGCAGGTTGCGATCTCTTCACGAGCAAGCTCAAGACGTTTCCTACAGCGTTCAAACTCAGCATACGCCTGCGCCATTTTCAGACCAAAAGTCACAGGCTCAGCATGAATGCCATGAGAACGACCGATGGTAACCGTTTCTTTGTGCTCAAAAGCGCGGCGCTTCAAAGCAGCCAGCAACTTATCCATGTCGGCAAGCAAAAGGTCTGCGGCACGAACCAGTTGAACGTTGAAGCAAGTGTCCAGAACATCAGAAGAGGTCATGCCTTGGTGAACAAAACGCGCTTCCGGGCCGACGATCTCAGCCAGATGCGTCAGGAACGCAATCACGTCGTGCCTAGTTTCACGCTCGATCTCATCAATCCGCCCAATGTCAAAGGTAGCAGGACCACCCTTCTCCCAGATTTTCTCGGCAGACTCCGTTGGGATCACCCCCAGCTCTGCCAATGCATCACAGGCATGAGCTTCTATCTCAAACCAGATGCGGAATTTCGTTTCAGGAGACCAAATGGCGACCATGTCAGGACGCGAATAGCGGGGGATCATGCCAGTCCTCGTATACATTACAATTCTGTTGCAGGATGTAGCAGGGCGCGCGCTCCGGAACAATGCCAGACAACTCAGGAAAAACGGAAAAACCGCGTTTTATTTGGGATTTAGCGTTACTATGCGTACTCTGAATATTTATTCATCATACGCCGAGACATTGCGACTTCGCATTTCTCTTGACGACTTGCTCCAAACGGATTCTTCTGTGGTCATGATTTGCGGTAATTTCTAATCATCAGACGACCGGGTTGAATTGGAACGTAGCGTTCACCGTCATCGGGAAAATCACGGCATTGCCAGGCGTGCTAATGCGATATTGCTTTTAGATGATGGTGAGAGCTGTGCTCAAATCGCTTAGTTTTTGTAGGCTGATGATGATATACCACATCACCCCAAAGGCGAAAATCCTTGAGGGTAATGACGCGAAAGTTGCCTGACACTTTGTCCCTGAAATTCTTCCATTCCTTTGGAATTATCTTGCGTAAGAAAGTGAGAACGGCGTCCGCAAGCTGTTCCCGGGTTGGAAAGTATTGGTTGTGGGTCACATATTGATGCATGACTGCCCAAAGCCGCTCGATCGGATTGAGATGCGGGCAGTGAGGTGGCGACTGGATCAGTTGGATACGATAACCCTGCCTTGCGAGAAATGTCCTGCCATCGGCTCCCGTGTGACAGGGCGCATTGCCAACTTGTTGCTCGGCTTGAGGTGATGTAGAAAACCTGATGCTTAATCTTGATACTTTTCCTGTCCTGAAGGGGTACCGTTTTCCTCGTATTGTAATTGTCTATGCCAGTAAAATCAGGCGCGACCGTCCGGTTCCCAATGATAAGTGGCATCTGGATGGGTGCGGTGTGGAGATCAGCGGCGTGACATATTGGCTGTGGCGAGCTGTTGACGGGAACGGCGGCGAGAGAAAATAATGGGCCGGTTCAAGTCGGCAAGACAAGCGCAGAAGTTTTTGTCCAATCACGATCAGGTGGCTACTGTTTTCCGTCCTAAATGGCATCGCCTTTCAGCCGCCTCGTCCCGTATTGCTCGCGCCGATGCTTTCAGCCTGTGGAGCGACTACACAGCCGAATTGTGCCTAAAAAAGGGAAATGTGCGGCCCTTTGCACTCTGCCTTCAACAAGCTGACAATGCCGACGACTGGTACAGCTGGAGAACAAAGTATGCAAGATCTCTCGCTAACTCGGCAATACCCTCAACTTCCCTTAATCTGATGTTCCCCAAATCACCCGAAACAGAGAAATGTCACAAACAGCATGCGGCCTTAATGGGGTCCTGCATTCCTTGTCCAAGCGGCACCAGTATCTTCAGAGGTGCTCTAACCTCAATATCCAGCAAGCGAGTCGCGTGGGGTTTCTAGCCAACCAGAAGAACCATGCATGTAATGGCGAGAGTGAAGAAACCAAACATCTTCAGGTCCTTATGATCTTCGATACTTCCGCGGAAACTGATCATGACTAAACTCCAAACGCAAAACACGATACCGCTCAGATAAGCGCGGCATAGTAAACATAGAGTTTCCATGCGGCAGTTTCACGCTTCCAGGCTGCCACTTGACTTCAAAAGACAGTTACTCAGGATTCGTGCACAAGCCATCCACCGACACCAGTCGCTCACCAGGAGGTGGTGCGCTCTCACGAATACGAAGCCTGGGTTCAATTAACGTCAACTCGTTATTGAGCTCTTCGCCATTCATCTGTGAAAGCATGAGTTCAGCAGCATTCACGCCAATGGTTCCGGCCCCATTATCCACAGTGGTCAAGGCAGGTATCTGGTTTTCCGTACCATCAGTGTCATCATAACCAACAATCGCAAGATCCGGCCCCGGCTCTACACCAAGTCGCCGGACAGCGCTCATCACGCCCAGCGCGACAAGATCGTTAAAACACACCAAAGCTGTTGGGCGAGGATACATCTGCACAATCTCCCTGGCAATGGTTCGGCCATCATCCTGCGTCATCAACTCAGGAATATCCTGCTGTTCACCGGCATTTATCCCGGCATCTTCAAGCGCTGAACGCCAGCCACGGTTCCGGTCACGTCCGGCAGAGCTGCCACGCCGCCCCCCCACCATCGCGATCTGGGTATGCCCTTGTTCAATCAAATGTTTTGTAATGCGGTAAGACCCAAGAAAGTCATCACCACGAACACAAGGTGCGTCCGCACCAGCGACATCGCGGCAAACCAGCGTGACTGGCACCCCTTGCCGCACAATGGAGTTGATGTCCTTGTCAGTCGTACCAACCGAAGCACACAAAATGAGCCCATCCACCCGATACTGCAACAGCGTATCAGTGAAGTGCTTCTGCCGCTCGACAATATCGCGGTGATTACAAATCAGAATCGTCTTATTGTGCAGCGACAGCGTTTCTTCCAGACCGCGAAACACCTCAGCAAAATAGGGATTGAGAATATCGTGAACCGCCACACCGATCATATTGGATTGAGATGTCCGCAAAGATGCAGCAGACCGATTATAGATATAACCCAACTCCTCAGCATAGGCTTTCACCCGCGCTTTCGTGGTTTTTGCGATCAAAGGAGAATCTCGCAACGCCAAAGAAACTGTAGCCGTTGAAACGCCCAGTTTCTCAGCAAGATCACCTAATCTCAATGATTTACCTGTGCCACACAATGCCGGTGTCCTCGCATATCCAGCAGGGTTCAATTTTATTTTTAAGCATTTATGCACAGCAACATTAGCAAATAGCAATACTCCAGACTGCCAGCAAAGAGAATTCATTATGAATTCTCATAAGGCCGCCCCAGGGTTTTGTGAGACATCTCAATCGGCTTAAATATAGCCAACAGGAGATGGACTGATGGGAAATGATCAAAGGAATGACGGGTCGTCAGGAGACGTGGGAACGAAGGGTCCGAGTATCGAAGCAAGCGCAGCTCCGGCTAATTCCAGACGGATGACAGCTGCCGGGAAGAAAAGTGCTGTATTGCGACTTCTTCGGGGTGAAACTGTGGACCTTCTGACACGCGAATTACAAGTGACAGCAGCAGATTTGAGTGAGTGGCGGGATAAATTCCTTGCGGCTGGCGAGGCTAGCCTGCAGGCTCAACTCCGGGATAGTCGTTACGCTGAAATAAGTCGGCTGAAAAGCAAGGTGGGTGGTCTGACCATGGATAAGGCGTTTTTACCTCTCAGGAACGCGTTCGCCGTTTGATGCGCGAACACAATCTGTCAGCCTGGCTGGGGCAAGGCACGCCACGCGGATCAAAGGCACATGATGGCACCATTATTCCAGATAGCATAGATACGATGTGGGGCACGGATATGACAACAACTGTGACGCTTGAGGAAGGCCAGGCCGCCGTATTCATCGCATATGATCACTGCTCAGGGGAATGTGTTGGTATTCACGCGTCCAAGGGGCAAAATCGGTGGGAGGCTCTGGAGCCAATCCGGCAGGGCATAAGGGATTATTTTGGAACCGCCCGGGAAATATCGCTGACGGCCTAAGCTTGCGCATGATCACGGCACTCAGCAAAAGCTGGACACGGTCATTGAAAATTTTTCAGGGAATATCACCGCCGCTCAAACGGGGTATGTTCTCACCTATGCCAATATGAAAGGCAAACCTGCAACGCAAAACTTTGGCGACCAGGTGCTGTATTTCTTCCACCACCAAACCCATCACGGAGGGCAGATAACAACCCTGCTTGCTCAGTTTGGAACGAGTACCCAGATACAGACCCGCTGTTTCTTTGCCAGAACGATTTGAATGTGTTCCCGAAAACTGGCTTCGCTTATCAGATAATGATGCGCATAAAAGTAAAGAGTTAGATTTTGGTGCGTGAACACCTGTGAACGCAATACGTGTAAAACTCACAAAGTATACAAATGCTTTTGTCAGTGCTGCCCCCGCACCTACAACTTAATCAGCAGATTCCGGCTCTGCCTTCCTCATCTCCTGCTCTTGCGCAGTCTTATCTTCATTCTCCAGTTCATCTTCCAGATCCGGATCATCTTCAAAGCGGGCAGACAGGTTCTTCTCAACCTGACGCAACAAGCGACGCAGTTTTTTGCGGTCTTTGTCATCCATGCCTGCAAGCGCTTCCTTCTCAAGACGCTTCCATGCACGGTCTACCAGAAAAATCCGGTCACGGCCTTCTTCGCTCAAAAACACGCGAGCAAGCCTTCCATCCGTCTCAGAAATGCGGCGAAACACAAGTCCCTGCGCTGTGAGGCGTGTCACCATTTTGGTCACAGTCGGAGGTTGAACACCAAGCGCGAGAGCCAGCTGGCTCATGGTCTTGCCATCAGTTTCGCTTAAAATTTTCAGAACCGCTTCCTGCCCCGGATGCAATCCAATGCGCGACAGGTGTGCCCCGGAACGCGCCCGCTGCGCTTTTGCTGCCTGCGCAAGACGATATGTCGTGCTTTTTTTAAAATTGAAACCCATCGTCTGGTTAATCTCGTTGCTGCCCTGATCAACGCAAAACACCCGAAAAGGGCAAATGCACCTGAGTGATAGCCACCGAATATATAGGTCAGATGACAGTTCGACAATTATTTAGTGACCTCATGAGTTTTTTAGGTATTTGAGCTCTTCTCAGTGGAATTTTTGAGGCTATACGGATTCTTTTACCCGATGCACCATCGCTCGCTCCAACGCACCCACCGCTTCACGGCAATACGCAGCGTATTGTGATTCCATACGGTAATTCATCGAGCGTGGGTAAGGTGTGTCAAGCTTCATGTCATGGGTAATCCGCCCCGGACCCGCGGCCATCACAACGATACGGGAGGACAGGAACACGCTTTCATAAACAGAATGGGTCACAAACAGGATCGTCCAGTCATAGGTGGATTTCAGCATAAGCAGGTCGTCATTGAGCTTGTTACGGGTAATCTCATCCAGCGCCGCGAACGGCTCATCCATCAGCAGCAGCTTCGGCTTGACCACCAGCGCCCGTGCAATGGAAACCCGCATCTTCATGCCGCCGGAAAGCTCAGAGGGCATATGGGTAGCAAAATCGGAAAGCTTAACCATCGCCAACGCTTCTTCAACGCGATCCTTCGCATCACGCCTGGAAACACCCTTCACCTTCAACGGCCAGCAGACATTCTCAAAAACAGTGGCCCACGGCAGCAACGTCGGCTCCTGAAAGACAAAGCCAACCTCATCTTGCCCGGACCGAATTATCTGGCCGGCACTCGGCTCCTCCAACCCGGAAATGAGGCGCAGGATGGTGGATTTCCCACACCCTGACGGCCCAAGAATACTCAAAAACTCCCCCACCTGTACATCAAGGTCAAACCCATCAATGGCAGTGGTACCATTATCGAAAGTCTTCGAGATGTTCTTCAGGAACAGAAGGGGGGAGTTCTGCAATATCATCAGGGCCTCAGAAATTATGCTTCAACTATTTGACCTATCATAAGAATGGGCCAGTGCCCACCTATTGGACAACAGCCCTACTAAAGTTCTGGTCGACTGGATGATTACACGAAACCGGCCTACGATTGCCATCAACATCAGGACCACAGACTTTGGCGCTATCCTGATAGTTCAAAAGCTGATGCCCCCAGACCAGGACTGTACTTCAAGGCATGTTCGGAACAACCTCACCGGCCAGGACAGCACGGGAGGCAATGATGGTTACGAGCCTTTGTGTTTTCAGATCCTTATCATCATCAGATTACGAGCGTCCGTACAGTTCGAAAGGTGCGTTGGCAGGAGTGGTAATCTTTATGTTCCACAGATAGTCCATATCGGCAATCCGGCGGCGGGCTTCATCTTCGCGCGAAAGATTCACGAATGCGAAATCAGAACCGCTGATATACTGAGCATTAGAGAAAACCGCATCGTCTGAACAAGAGAAATAACCACTTCGTGGGCAGCCGACAAACTTCCTGTCAGTACCGGGCCGTCGATAAACAAGGCAAAACCGTTGATTTCATGCTGTCTGAAACACGAGATGAAGAGGCTGCAAC
>CANNAV010000136.1 GCA_947502585.1 uncultured Pseudovibrio sp. | reverse complement strand
TCCAACGGATGTTCCTGGACTTACAAGGCTACAAAAAATTCGCTTGAGTACCATTCCTACAGAACGGACGGAGAGCCGGTTACAGGTTGATACGGCGTTCGGCGTTGCTTTGTTGGCAGCGGATGAACTGCATGGCGTGGGTGGCCATGTCGATGCTGTCGGACCACGTATCCCGCCAGATGGCAAGTTTTGCTGAGTGGACCGGGTTGGTGATTGCGGAGGAGAACACCTCCAGTGCAATCGGGCCTTCATAATTGATGTCTGCCAGCGCTCTGAAGATAGACTGGAAGTCAATTGAGCCTGTGCCCAGATAACCGCGATAGTTTTCGGCCAGATGGAAGTAGCCAAGGCGCTTGCCAGCCCTGCGGATAGCAGCAACAGCGTCAGGCTCCTCAATGTTCATATGGAACGTATCCAGATGCACAAAACAATTGTCGGCACCAACCCTCTCGATCATATCCAGTGCCTCCACACAGGTGGTGCTGAAGTTGCTTTCATAGCGGTTGAGGCACTCGAAATTGAGGCTCATGCCCATTTCCCTTGCCTGCTCTGCCACGCGCTGCAACACTTCAATGGCGTTCCTGCGACCCAGATCGCTGCGTCTTTCCGTGTGTTTTGCCAATGCTGTATGGGCCGGACCAGTAATGTGGCGGGAGCCCATGTCGCGCGCTGCGGAGAGCGCGTCATACATAAGAGCCTCTCCTTTCGCGACAATGACTTTGTCTTCGCTGCCAATGTCCGTTTCAAGGGTGTGCAGGAACGGGGTGCAGCAGAACATATTATTGTCCTGCAAGGCTTTGGCTATGCCTTCAACTTCCAGGTTGTATGGATCGCGAACAGGAAGTTCGAGGAAGTCATATCCGCATTCAGAGGCGCGCTCTGCGGTGCGGCGGACATCGTCCGCCGACCACGTTGCACTCCAGACCTGAATATGCGTTCCAAGAGGGTTATGCATTGCCATGGTTTCGACCTTCCTGTTTATGACCAAAGATGCGGACTTTGAAGCCCAGTTCCTGACTGAGAGCGACCATCTCCTCAAACACATCGCCATAGCACAAAGCAATGTGGTTGCTCATGTAGTGGGCCATAATGGTATCGCGTTCAACACCAAGGTAAGCGGTGATCAAAGGCCATTGCGGGGTTGCGCCGTTCCACCATTCATTGCGTTTTTCTTCTGGAATATCGACAATCTCGCCGCGCCCTATATCCATCCACAACTCGCCTTCCCGAATGAAGGTGCGTGCCCATGTAATGTCGCCTGGCAGTGCGTAACCGGCAAAAGTGCCGCCGCCCAGTTTGAACTTGCGGCGCACCTGACGGTAAGAATGCACGCCTTCCAGGCTGTCCGGATCTTTGTTGTAGGCGTATGCTCCGCCGTTACCTGAGTTGCACAGCATCCAGATGGTGCGGCCCTCATGGTCGCCTGCCCAACGGGTGTCATGCAGGAAAACAGACTGATTGAGTTCCTTGCCTTTCAGCAGCCGTTTCAGCAGTTCCGCAGGCATCACGTTGCCCTGATCAGCCTCAGTTGCGCACAATATGGTGTCGCCATTGCCTTCCGGACGGCACTGGGAATTGAGAAGACCCTCTGCTAAGTCGGAGGACGGGCGCAGGCCCAAAAGACCGATCTGGAACTGCCAGCCCATGCAATCTGCCTTGAACTCGTTGGCCATATCCAGCACAGCAAGGTAGTCGCGCAATTGCTCGCGGGTCTGATCCTCGGTGAAGTCGCTACAATCCAGCTCCTCTTCTTCCCAATGGAAATGAACGCCTTTGTCCTTCACAAATTGTAGCGCATTATCAATGCGTTCTTCTGAGACTTTCTGGCCCCACTCAATAATCCATGCCTGATCGATCTTGTTTTCGGTAAAGCCATGCTTAGTGAGCAGGCGGGACCCGAAGTATGAGTTGATCATACCCTGAGAGGTGTCGCCCAGCATCATCATCATAATGCGGCGGCGGCGGATGTCTTTCACAACCTTTTGTGCGATTTTGTGAGCATTTTGGCTGATCGGTGCACTGTAAGAAAGGTCATCTTTCGGATAGCGGATCTGGCCAGTGGTAGTCCACTCTTCAAGGCGGGCCATGAATTCGTCGTTTGTGGACCAGTCTTCGGCTTCGGTCCAGATACGGCTATAAGGGCGGTCAACGCTTTCAAGGCAGGCGCAGGTGTTGAGCATGCCAACGAGTCCCGGCCATTTGCGGTTGAAGTTACTGGCGAGAAGCAGCGGGTTGTCTTTGCCAACAACGCCGTCAACCACATGGGACCCCCACACCCAGTGGCAGTGAATGCCAATCATCGGATCATCAATTTGCCCCAGCTTTTCGATGCCCTTGTGCGGGCGATCAATAAACCCTTCCACGTGATACGGATCCAGCCCCAGTGATTTCAGTGCCTTTTGCATCTGACGTGTAGATTCTTCCACCTGCGGCCTTGCCAGCTCGTTTGGAGCGCTGACGTATTCACCCGGCCAGTAGATTGCTACCTTCTTGTTCATTTTCTTCTCCTGTGATGACTTTTGCGCTGACTTCCCAATCGCGCAGGTTACTTCCCGATTTTCGGGGGAGAGCAGGAATCCTTCACAATGAGTTGGGTTGGCAACTCAATATGACGGGCCGGAGTGCTGTCGTTTGCTTCGATACGATCCAAAAGAAGACGCACCGCCTCACGTCCCATTTGTTCGGCAGGCTGTCTAATTCGGGTAATGGGCGGGTGGGTTGCATCGGCCCATGCTCCGCCATCAAAAGTGATGAAGGAGATGTCTTGCGGGCATTTCATTTCAAGGGAATTGAGCACTTGAACAACGCCGAGACCCGCCAGATCATAGGTGGCGAAGAGGGCCGTCGGACGGTTTTCCTGCTTCATCAGCTCCAGAACCGCAGAGCGGGCGCGATCAATGTTGGAGCAGTTCTGCTTTACCAAGCCTTCGGTACTCAGACCCGCTTTGTCCATAGCCTTCTGATAGCCGCGAATACGCTCTTTTGAGGTGGTACTCTGCGGATAGGAAGCAACAACACCAATGCGTCTGTGACCATAAGAAATCATCATGGATACGGCGCGTTCTGAAGCGGCAAAATTGTCTACGGTGACTGTATCTGTGTATTCGCTCGCAGTTGCGCGGTCAACCACCACAACCGGTGCGCCCAGTTCGTGGCGCATCGCCTTCACTTCCATTTGTGTGGACGCGGCAGGAATGACAATAGCTCCTGCAACTTGCTGCGATTTCGCCAGTTGCATGTAGCTGGTTTGCAGCTCCGTATCCTCGACCGCTGAGAAGATGAAAACGGAATAACCACGAGCGTAGGCTTCTGTTTCTACGGTCTGGGCAATTTCTGCGTAAACAGGGTTGGTGATGGCGGGTACAATGCAAGCAAGTGTTTTGGTGCCACCCATCTTTAGCGAACGGGCAATAGTGTTCGGACGGTAGCCGACCTGCTCAATTGCTACTTTTACCCGTTCTGTCAGCTCCGGTCTGACATTTGCAGTGTTGTTCACCACAGCGGATACAGTTGCAATCGAGACCTGCGCTTTCGTAGCGACATCACGCATTGTTGCCATCATAAAGCCCTATCAAATTGAAAAACACTTCTGAGAAATCTTCGAAACGTTTCAGAATGTTGAAATCTAAACGTTTCGCATAACTGCGTCGAAATCTTCTCAGAAGCAATTCCTGAAACTACGTACGCAACGCTATAATTGGCTATATTCTTAACATTATATCCTATTGTACGAAAAATAATTACATGAAAGCAATGGGGATCGTACGTATGTTCAGCGGTGAAATATTTTGTTACCGTTTGTTCGGATTTGCTGCTAAACGATTAGATTGTCGTTTGAAGGCGTTCAACGCCTGCTTTGGGAAGGAGTGGCAAATCAGTTCCAAATGGAGAGGAATAATGAATAAGCTATTTTACGGTGTTGCAGCAGCGGCAATGATTGTTGCCGCAGGTAATGCGGATGCTGCACTGCGTATGAAACTGGCGCATAACCTGGCTGAAGATCATCCAACCAGTCAGGCTCTTCAGCATTTCGCGGACGAAGTTGCTGAAAAGACCGGTGGCGAAGTAAAAATCAAGCTCTTCTTTAATGGCATACTTGGCTCCGAACGTGAGGTTCTTGAGCAGCTCCAGAACGGCGCAGTGGACATGACCCGCGTTGGTGCGTCGTCTCTGGAGAACTTCAACACAATCTATCAGGCTTTCACCCTGCCATACCTGTTTGATAGCGAAGATACTTTTTACAAGGTCATGGAAGGTCCGGTTGCAGACGAGATTTATCAGGCATCAAAAGACAGCGGATTTGTTGGCCTGACCTTCTTTGACGGCGGCGCACGCAGTTTCTACACCAAAGACAAGTCCATCAACTCTCCTGCGGACCTGAAGGGCCAGAAGATCCGTGTGATGAACTCCCACACTTCCATCCGTATGGTTGAACTGCTCGGCGGAACCCCAACTCCTCTGGCATACGGCGAAATCTACACTGCGTTGCAGCAGGGCGTGATTGATGGTGCGGAAAACAATCCAACCGCTCTTACTCTTGGCCGTCACGGTGAAGTAGCGAAATTCTACTCCTTCGACGAGCATGGCCGCATTCCTGATTTCCTCGTTATCTCCAACAAATCTCTGGCTAAACTGAATGATGAGCAGAAAGCAGTTGTGAAAGAAGCAGCTCGCAATGCTACCCAGTACCACAAGGTATTGTGGCAGGCTGCTGTGAAGCAGGCTGTTGTTGAGGCAAAAGAAAAACTGGGCGTGACCTTCACCTACCCGGACAAAGCTGCCTTCCGTGAAGCTGTGCAGCCTATTTACACCGAGTATCGCAAAGACCCTGTCATTGACAAACTGGTTGGCGAAATCACCGCAGTGAAAAAAGACTGAACTGATCAGGCTGGTCGCAGGCGCATCTTAGGGCCTGCGACAAGCTTTCCCCAACTCCTCGGTCAGTTTTATGGGTGATCTGTGACCGCCCTGACCTGGCCCAGTCTCAGACATTGAGCCGACAACGGAGATTATTCATGCTCCTCTCAATAAAAAAAGTTCTTGAGAAGTTGCTCGCGATCATCACATCAGTCATGCTGGTGCTTTTGGTTGCCCTGGCTATCTGGCAGGTCTTTTCCCGCTATGTTTTGCAAACACCGGCCCTGTTCACCGAGGAACTTCTGCGCTTTTCCATGATATGGATGGCCCTCCTGGGTTCAGCCTATGCCTTTGGCATCAAACAGCATTTGTCTCTTGGATTTTTTGTAGACAAGTTAAGCGGATGGAAGAGAAAAGCGGTCATTGTCTTCAACACTCTGGTTGTGCTGTTCTTTGCTTACTTCATCCTGTTTCTGGGTGGAATGAAGGCGGTTGAATCGACCATGACGCAGTTATCTCCGATCCTGCGCCTCCCAATGGGCCAAGTCTACTATATCCTTCCGATGACAGCCGTTCTCGTTGTCCTTCTGCAAGGCATCAACGTAATCATTGAGCTTCAGCAGCCCGACTCTGACCACCAGACCAACGACCAACACTAACTCAGTGCCATTGGAACCATGATCATGGACTTTATCTTTTCAATTATGGACGAAGCACTGTTTGCCTCACTCTCGCTGTTCGGGCTGTTCTTCGTTTTCCTCATTTCCGGTGTGCCGATTTCGGTTGGTATTGCGGTTTCTTCTATCCTCACTGCCCTCTTCTTTTTGCCAGCAGACACCGCATACTTTGTGGCAGCGCAGAAAATGTTTGCGGGCATTGACAGCTTTACACTGCTTGCAATTCCGTTCTTTATTCTGTCAGGCAATCTGATGAATAAAGGCGGCATCGCCATCCGTCTTATTAACCTCGCCAAACTGATCAGTGGACGTCTGCCTGGTGCGTTGGCCCACACGAACGTAATCGCGAACATGTTGTTCGGTTCCATCTCCGGTTCCGGCATTGCAGCCGCAGCAGCCGTTGGCGGCACTATGGCGCCACTGCAAAAGAAGGAAGGCTATGATCCAGCATTTTCTGCTGCGGTGAACATAGCCAGTGCGCCCTGCGGCATTCTCATCCCCCCAAGCGGCCCGCTTATTCTGTTCTCTCTGGTTTCCGGCGGCACCTCCATCTCTGCACTGTTCATTGGTGGTTATGGTCCGGGCATCCTTATGGGCCTGTCCATCATGGTCGTTGCCTTCTTTATTGCGAAAAAAGCAGGCTATCCTGTCACCTCATGGCCAAGCTTTTCAGAGGCAATGCGGATCACAGTTGAGGCACTGCCTAGCTTGCTGATGGTCGTTGTGGTTATCGGCGGTATTGTGATTGGGGTGTTTACAGCCACAGAAGGTGCTGCTGTTGCGGCCGTGTATTCCTTCCTTTTGTCTTTGTGCTATCGCATGGCGAACGTGAAAGAGTATCTGGAAGTGCTGCGCTCAACCGTGGTGATGTCGGCCTCCATCCTGTTCCTCATCGCGGCGTCCGGCATCATGTCTTACGTGATGGCAATCACCAGCATTCCAGATGTGATAGCTGAAAACCTGATGCGCTTCGACAGCCCGATTGTCATCTTCCTGATTATGAACCTGTGCCTGCTGCTGGTGGGCACCTTCATGGACCTGACACCGGCAGTGCTGATCTTTACCCCGATCTTCCTGCCAATTGCGGTGGGTCTCGACATGGATCCGGTTCATTTCGGTTTGATGATGATCTTCAACCTTGGCATTGGCAACATGACACCACCGGTGGGAGCGGTGTTATTTGTTGGCTGTAGTGTCGGTGGGGTCACCATTGAAAAGGTGGTCAAACCACTTCTTCCCTTCTTCTGCGTACTTATCGCGGCCCTGATGCTGGTTACCTTCGTACCGGTCATCACCACCGGTCTGCCACGCCTGCTCGGCTTGCTCTGAGCCTGCACAAATTTGCAGCCCGTGTGCGCTTCATGGGCTGCTCTCGACAATAACAATAATATTGGGAGCCTCATCATGATCATCGCAAGCCGCGTGGAGAGTTTCAACGAAACCAACGGGATTGTTACGCTAAAGACCAATGGCCCGGAAATTCGCCTGACCTTCCTGACGGACGACATTCTGCGCATCCGTGCCTCCTTCGACAAAAAGTTTGAAGAAGGATCCTATGTGCTGACCATGACAGCATGGGATGACTATCTGGATGACCTGTTCAAAGACGAACGCACACGCGTTGAACCTGTAAAGCCTGAACTGCGCGAAACCAGTAAGAGGGTGATCATCAGCACCTCCACGCTGAAGGTCTCGATCACCAAAGACCCGTTCGGCCTCGAAATTTACGACCATGAAGGCGTCCTGCTTCATAAGGACCTGAAAGAAAAATCTTATTCTCAGGACCATCTGGGCCGCGTCTACCACTATTCAGAGCGCGAGTTAGACGATCGCTACTACGGCTTTGGTGAATCCTCTGGTGGGCTGGACAAGCATGGCACTCGCCTTCGCATGGCACCAAAAGATGCGCTTGGGTATGACGCAGAAAAGCAGAACTGCCTTTACAAGCACATCCCGTTCTACATTAAAATGAACGGCAAGACCCGCCGTGCGACCGGTATGTTCTACCACAACCTGTGGCAGTCCGAGTTCGATATGGGCGGCGAGCACTCAAACTACTGGCACCACTACAATTACTGGGTGGCGGACAAAGGTGATGTGGACCTGTTCTTCATCAACGGTCCCGACATTGCCAGCGTTGTAGAACGCTATACCGATCTGACCGGCAAGACGGTCATGCCGCCAAAGTACTCTTTGGGCTATCTCGGCTCCACTATGTATTACTGTGAGCTTCCTGAGAAATGTGATGAGGAAGTACTGGGCTTCATCGACAAGAACAACGAAGAAGGTATTCCGGTAGATGGCTTCCAGCTGTCTTCCGGCTACACCGTTGGCCCGGATGGTCAGCGCTACTTTTTCACCTGGAACAAGACCCGTTTCCCAGACCCTGAAGGTTTCTTTTCTACCATGAAGAACCGTGGTGTGATGGTATCTCCAAACATCAAGCCCGGTATACTGTGCACCCACCCTTACTACGATGAGTTCAGGGAGAATGAAGCCTTTATCAAAACCTCCGTTGGCGATGGCACCTATGTGGACCGCTGGTGGGGTGGACCGGGTTCCTTCGTTGACTTCACAAGTCCGAAAGCCCGTGATTTCTGGAAGCGCATGATCACCAGCAACCTGTCTTGCTACGGCACATCTTCAATCTGGAACGATAACTGCGAGTATGATCTTGCGGACCAGATGAGCGTGTGTTTCGGCGATGGCAGACCACGTTCGGCCGGTGAAGTGAAAGCCATCCTGCCAAACCTCATGTCCCGTATGTCCCATGAGGCGGTTGCCGAAACCTCGCCGGAAGAACGCCCTTATGTAATCTGCCGCTCCGGTGGTCCGGGCATCCAGCGTTATGCGCAGACATGGGCGGGGGACAACCCATCCAACTGGAAGACCTTCAAGTATAACATCTCCATGATCCTCAGTATGGGTTTGTCCGGCGTTGCCAACCACGGCGCAGATGTGGGCGGCTTTCAGGGCCCATCTCCTGAAGCTGAGCTATTGGTGCGTTGGGTGCAGAACGGTATCTTCATGCCGCGCTTCTCCATCCACTCCTGCAATACCAACAACACAGTCACAGAGCCGTGGATGTACGAGCAGTATACCGGCACCATCCGCGATGCGATCAGACTACGGTACCAGCTCACCCCATACATCTACTCGCTGATGTTCGAGGCGCATGAAAAAGGTGCGCCGATCATGCGTCCGCTGGTCTATGAATTCCAGAATGACAAAGCGCTGGACACCGAAAGCTTTCAGTTCATGTTCGGCTCCGGCATGTTGGTAGCAAACGTGGTGGACAAAGGCGTGAAGCGCCATAAGGTCTACCTGCCGAAAGGCTGCGACTGGTACGACTGGAACACCCGAGCGCGCTATGCGGGCGGCCAGACAATCGTGATGGATGTGGACATAGAATCCATTCCAATGTTCCTGCGTGACAACGCGATTGTACCTGTAACGGATGGTCTGTTCTCTTTGGCAAAGGATGAGATGGAAGCGCTCAGGCTCATCATTGCACCTCGGGCAGAAAACACCTGCATCCTTTACGAGGATGACGGCAAAACCAACGAGTTCAAGGAGGGCGCGTTCCTCAAAACCCATATTGAGATGACAACCGGTGACCATGTTAAACTAAATTTCCGCAAAGAAGGCAACTACAAGTCGCCGGTCAAAGATGTTGTTCTTGAAGTCATTAACGAAGAGAAGGGCGCGTTCTGGGTTGATATCAACGGTGTCCGCATTCAGCAGTTTCTCGATCGTAATAAATGGGCGGAGGCAGAGACCGGTTGGATCTACGACGCCACAGTTTCCGCTGTGCGCGTCAAATATCCAAACATAGAAGAGGATTACGAGGTTGTTATCAGCTTTGAAGCCTTCGATCTGATAGGAATGACCATCGAAGACGACGAAGAATAGAAACTGGTCGAGTAGGCCGAGGGAATCTGCAAGCGTCCCATATAGGGATTTATGTGCTATGATGGGGAAACACGATTCTCTTGAGCAGGTCAGTTACAATGAAAACAGCTATTCGGATTACGGTCGATTAGGGACGTAGGGCTGAGCGGAACGGTATCCCGTCATAAGGTGTCTTTTTCGTTGATGCAGCGATAGATTGTTGCGGGA
>CANNAV010000135.1 GCA_947502585.1 uncultured Pseudovibrio sp. | reverse complement strand
CTACATCTTCCTGTCTCGCCCTCTTCAGAAAATAGAGAAAAATGAGAGAGCGGACAACTTCCCTGACACAGAGGGGCCTGGACGCAGTTATCCTGCAAGCACCATAAACTGACGACAGGCCGGAATGCCTTCCTGTCCAGGTTGCCCTTTTCGGATCATGTGCGCCACCTCAACTCAATAAAATGAAGGCCAACTGTCTGAATGCACTAATAGCCGGGAAGCGAGGGAGAGAATGTGCGAATGGGAAGATCAAGGCGATGAGAGAATTCTTGACCGTAAGCTCCGTAGTGAAGTGCAACGCCCGGCCCCATGGTATTTATTCCAAGTATGGGACGTCGCAATGGCACACTACAAACATTGAGTTGTGAAGAAACAGACCAGATCGGCTCCATGAGGGCCGCAGGGGTTTCGCTCGGCGCTATTGCCCAGGCTCTCCACCGCAGCCCGTCATCCATCAGCCGGAAACTCTACCGGAATTGTCTGCCTCGTGGTGGCTACAGTGCGCGTCACGCTGATGGGGCGTGTATTCAGCGCAGACAGCGTAATGCGATCCCCGAAGATGATGAAAAACTACAGGTATTTGTAATTCAGTCTCTGGCTGAGGGCTGGTCACCAGAGTAAATTTTCGGACATTGCGTCAGTTATGGCGATATCTGCACCGTCGGCGCAAGCACCGAAGACTTTTCAAATCCCGGCTCTCGCGAGACAAAATCAAAGACCGGAAGTCTATCCATGACAGGTCTCAAGGTATTGAGACAAGGGAAGAATTGTGGCATTGGGAAGGAGATATGATGATCTGTAACCGGACACGGCCGTTCTTGTGCTACATAAGCGCAAATCACGGATCACCCTTGCGACACGGTTGCAAACCAAATCGGCTGATAATACAGCCGGGGCCACGCTCAATATCCTGTCCCGCTTCGACAAAGGATGGTGCAGGTCCATCACCTTTGATAACGGCACAGAGTTTGCTCTCCATACGCTCCTCAAAGACAAATTAGCTATGAGTACCTGTTTCTGTGATGCCTACGCTTCATGGCAAAAGGTGGGATTGAAAACACGAATGAACAACTGCGGCTCTGATAGACACGAAACTGTGATCCTGATGAAATGTCACAGGGACAGATACAGGATATTGTCATGAGTTATAATCTGGCACCGGGAAAGTGTCCGGGCTGGCTAACACCGCTTCAGGCATTCGTCAGAGAAAATGGTAAAGGCATCAAATCAGCTTTGCATAAAGTTGTATGTTGCACTTCACGGGTGACTCCACGAGTTCCGGTTTTCGGATAAGAATGAGCGAGACAACAGATGCTCATAGCCTGTAGCGTGAACACTAGTGATCCCACGCAGGCACTAAACAAGAAATGCAGGCCAGAACTCGAATGATTGAAAAAGCCAGTAGAGAACAGGTTCGTCGCCAAAACCGGCTCGTGGTACTGTCCACGTTGCGGCGTCATACCACTCTGGCCCGTGTTGACCTTGGTCGGCTAACAGGTCTCTCTCTTGCCACCGTCACCTCCATCACCGCTGATCTGAAAGATCGTGGTCTGATTGCAGAGGTGGAAGAACAACCTAATACGGATGCCAACGCCCGTGGCCGTCCGCGGACCTACCTGCGTCTGCGCGACGATGTGGCCCATGTGGTCACTGTCAAGCTCTCAGTAGACCGTGTTTATCTTTCTCTGGCGGACTACACAGGCCACCAGCATGCAGAAGCCAGATTCATGGTGGAATCCTCCGATATGAGCGGTGAAGCATTCATCGCTCTGCTCACTCGCGAAATCAAAACCCTCATGAAGACAGAGCCGCTTCGCGCCCGCAGCCTAATG
The DNA here is from genome assembly GCA_947502585.1 of uncultured Pseudovibrio sp. Classification (GTDB taxonomy): domain Bacteria; phylum Pseudomonadota; class Alphaproteobacteria; order Rhizobiales; family Stappiaceae; genus Pseudovibrio. The sequence continues at coordinate 7,839 of CANNAV010000135.1, read as the reverse complement.
GAAATCACAGTGGCAACGCAAGGCATCGTCGGCAAGCGGAATGGCTCCATCATCTGGTCTCCCACTATTGCAGAACGACAGGTGGAACTGACCGCCAAACTCTCCAGGACCCTCGGCATCACCTGCACGCTGTACAACGACACCAACATGATCGCCGAGGCACTGCACCGGCAGGATGCTGAAAAGTACCGCGGCAACTATGTGGTGGTGTATATCGACCGCGGCGTAGGCATGGGCATTTTCATCAAAAACGCGCTCTACCGCGGCGAAACCGGAGCTGCTGCTGAATATGGCCACTCACCCTTTACGCCTGAAGGTGCTGCCTGCAGATGCGGCAAGAAGGGCTGTCTGGAGGCCTACATCGCCGATTATGCGCTCTACCGCGAAGCCCAGATGCTGCCCAAGGAAACCTCTCCCTCCGCAATGTTCTACGGGCCGGAGTATATTCAGAACTTGCGCGCCAGAGCACGCACAGGCGATGCACAGGCGCAAAAGGTCTTTACCGATGCTGGCTTCGCTCTGGGCGTCAGCCTCGCCCGCACCATTTCCCTGCTGGACCCAAGCCGCATCGTCCTCACCGGAAAAGCCATGCAAGCCTACGACCTCTTCAAGCATGGTATGAACAAAGGACTGGAAAGCAGCCTGCTCGCTCCGTTACTCGATTCCGTCAATCTGGAAGTGCTGCCATGGGATGAAGATTTCATCCTCCAGGGCCTGCTCATCAAAGCCCTGAAGCATCTGGATGAGGCACTGATCCATTAAGATAGTTGCACAACTGCAATTATTTGGCGATATCTGGTTTTGCCTTCAAAAGAGCATCAATAAACGGTGCTTTCTCAGCCAGATACTCACTTATTCCACCTGTATTACTAGCCTCTATTTCAAGTTTAAGGTTCTGATATTGCTATTTTAAATCAGCATCTTGTCGAAGCAAATCGCGAAAGCGTAGCATTCTCGAAATCTGCAAATGTCCAGTAGGACAGACATGCACTTTATGTGTCCGAACCCCTTCAACATCCTTTCGATAAAAGTGATGTTCAGGCGAAAGGTCTTTACCTCGAATATAGCCACACGACCGCAGAAATCTTTCTGCTTTAAGCGTCTGATGATGGCTGGATACTTCAACGAGCATATCGATTTCAGGTTTTGCAGCCAATCCCGGAACCGCTGTACTACCGATGTGACAGATCGTAACAAGATCATCTCCGAGAGCACCAGAGATTCGACCTCGCTCTTGCTCGAACATCCTCGACCAAGCCGGATCGAACGCGGTTATCTTGCTGGTAAGAACCAATGTCTCCTTCTCAGCAAAGGCAGTGCAAGCTCCATTATAACCACGCAACTGATCAAAGAAAAAGCCGCCCCCGGAAGAAACCGATGTCTTCAAAATATACTGTGTCTCTCTCAGTTGCGTGACAGCATTGCAGAAGGCAAACCGCGTGTAATTGTGCGTGCGACAACTGCTGCGAGAGCGACCTTGATCAGGTCACCGGGAATAAACGGCAAACTGCCAACCATGATGGCTTGCTCAATGGTGATACCAGCTTTATAAGCCAGCACCGGTACGCCAAATGCGTACACCACAATAATGGCGCCAACCACGCAGGAAATAACTGCGCTCAACACCACGTTCATGTTGCGCATGGCTTTCATAATCGCACCAGTGACAATTGCACCAACTATCCAACCTGCCAGATAACCGGCAGTTGGGCCGTAAAACACGCTGAGGCCACCGCGACCACCCGCCAGAAACGGCAGGCCAAGTGCAACAAGGAGCAGCAGCAAAGCAACAGCAAGCCCACCGCGAACCGGACCAAGCATCATGCCAGCTAGCATCACACCAAGTGACTGCGCTGTGATTGGAATTCCGCCAGCAAGAGCCAGCTCAATCTTGGGCACCAGTCCAAGAGCGGCAATCAGGGCTGCATAAAATGCAATCTGAACAAGAGAACGATCACTGGACATTGTTATCCTATCTATTCTTTTCGCTGCAGAACCCCTCAGCACCACCACGGGCTGTAAGAGCTTCGGCAACATGATCTGTCATTTTAATTGCATGCAAGGCAAACGGCGCGAGCAAACGCCAACTGTTAGAGCGTGCGGTTCTGGCTTTATACGCTTCCTGCAGCGAAGCATAAACAGCCATCAAACCCGGAACGAACCGGATAACCAAAACAACAGCCAGCGACACACACTTTGGAGAGATGCCAAACAGGCTCAGAGGCCGGAACAGCGGTTCCACCGCATCCATCAAGGCCTCCATATGCGTTGTTATACAAACAAAATTGGCCAGAAGCACCATCGCCAATAGGCGCAATACCGCAATGATGCCCTGCTCGATATCGCCCATAAACGCATGTACAAGAAAGATAATGCCCATCATCCAGAGAAGCGGGCGAACCACCTTTACCTTTTTCAGCCCCCCCTTGCCAAGGCTTGCATAAAGACCAACCGCCAACACCAGTAAGGCAGCTGAGAACCAAACTGTGTTAAATGGGATAATCAGCAAGCTCAGGACAAAGAGAAACAGCAGCTTCACCCTGGCAGGAAGTCGATGCGCCCAACTGTTGCCCATCATGTAAAGGGAAATCATGCGCACGCTATTCCTTCAAAATGAAGGTCCGCACCAGAAAGCTCATGTTCCTGGTAGGCTGCCAGCACATTCACAGGCACACCAAACTGCTTCAGCTGACCGTCATCAATCCAGAGTACCTTATCGTAGTCACTTAGCGCATCCAGCTCATGACTGACAAAGAGGATCTGCTGCCCCAGCTTTTCCAGCTTCCGCCGCAAGGCTGTCCGCGTCCGCATATCCAGGCTGGAAAAAGGCTCATCCAGCACAACCAGCTTCGGTTCCATAATAAGCACGGCCAGAATGCAGATCAGCTGCTTTTGTCCTTCAGAAAGCTCGTGAACCGGACGCTCCCCAAACTGCTCAATGCCATGTTCCTTCAACAGTGCAAGGCTCTGCGCCTTCGCACTTGCCTTGCTGACACCAATCTGGCGTAACCCAAAACTCAGCTCTTCAAGCGCAGTGGGAAAGATCAGCTGGTGATCCGGGTTCTGGAAAACAAACCCTGTCACCCGTGCCAGCTTCCTGGCACCCTCCTCGGCAGTAACGCCATGCACTGTAAGCGTCCCGGCGCTCACGGGCAGCAAACCATTCAGGCTGCGCACGAGTGTTGACTTGCCAGACCCGTTCCGACCAATAATTCCGATTCGCTGATCCGGCAGAGCGATTGTCAGGTCGCGGATGATCGTTGAGCCGCTTCGTTCAATAGAAACATGGTCAAAAATAATTGTTTTTGAAGTGTCGTTCACGCTTTTCGCCGCCTGCCAAAGGAGTTGCATTCCTATACACAATGCAGAAAACGCATTCCAGAGCGCATTCCCGAAAAGTGACACCGTTTTTCGGGAATGCGCTTGAAAACATGGAATTTAGAGAATCATGCATGAATGCATTTAAACGCAACATACTCTAGGAAGCCAGCACATCCCTCAGAGAAGCCAGCCAATCCTTCACACGCGCCGACACATTCGCGTGGTCAAGCGCTTCAAACTGTTCCCGGCGCCACCCTTCCTCAGGGCACAGTTCTTCCAGAAAGGAATGCAGCTCTTTCCTCTTACGGTCTGGCAAACTCAGGTTTGCAGCATGTTTCAGCAACAGCACCTGCTCCTGAAGCCGCAGGAACACCCAAAAAGCTTCCATCATAGGCCGTAGCAAATCCGGGTGCGCCTGCCATGTACTGCCAGAAAACAAATCCTGCGTGACGATTGGCCCGGCACCGTGACAATGAAACTGAACGCAACCCAAATAACCCGCTCCCGCAAGATCAGAGTGGATTCTGCACGTGCCACAACTTTCAAGATTTCTGCACCACTCGCCAGCAGCTTTATCGAACGGAAAGACATTCGACTTATCAAAAGCAAGCGCTACACAGCACAGTGCGGCACATTTCTCGCAGTCAGCCTTCAGGCGGTCATCCAGTTGGTTCAGATCCATACCGCCTTATTGGCACAAAACATCAGGCAACGAAAGCAATCTCCAGTTTCGGGGAGCATTGAGTATTGCATCCCGCAGGTTCCATTTGATCTGTTTCAATCAAATGCCGCGACTTCGCTTAAAACAAAACCTGGGGAGCAGAGTTGTAGATGAAAATAATACCGATCATTTGATCGTATGGTTCATTTATTTGCTGCTAGGTTGTCTGACACCTGAACCTGAGTAATCTGATCCGAATGAAAATTCAGAGTTCGTTTCCCCGCCTGAAGGGCTACCGTTAACCGCGTTAGGTCATAGCTTATGCGGTCTGGGCCTGCCATCGTTTTGCGATGAGTACCGCTGATGTTGCGGACTTTCTGGCAGAGCGCGGTGTTATTGTCAGCCGGGAAGCGGTTCGGCTCCGGGTTAATTGATCTGGCCGTCATTTTGCCGATTGCATTCGCAAAGATCATCCCAGGCCTGAGGATAAGTGGCATATGGATGAGGTGACTATTACGATCGGCGGGGTGAAACACTGGCTGTGATGGGCGATTGATGGTGATGGAGACGTGCTTGACATTTTGGTTCAAACCCACCGCAACGCCAAGGCTGCCAAACGCTTTTTTCAGGGAACTGGTCCGGCACTTCGGCGAACCACGGGTGGTGGTGACAGATAAACTGCACAGCTACATCAAACCCATTCAGAAACAAGCACCTGATGCAGATCATCGCGCCTGTAAAGGGCTGACTGACAGGATCGAGAGTTCTCACCGACCGACGCGCAAGCGAGAGAAGATCATGGGGCGGTTCAAATCTCCCGGACAAGCCCAAAGGTTCTTGTCTGCCCATGATCAGATCAATAACATTTTCCGTCCACGCCGTTACAAACTTTCCGCTCATTCATACCGTCATGCAAGGGTCGATGCTTTCGGCCTTTGGGCGGATTATACTTCTGAAATGAAAGCCTGAAATCTGCGCTTCCGGGACAATTGCAACCTATCTCAAACAACCTGGCAATGCTGCAGGGCGTGTTCTTCCAAAACTCAAAAAGCCCGAAAGCGTCCCCCCGCGCTTCCGGGCCTTTTTCAGCAGGTACTGCTGCTGGTTATTCGGCTGCGTCGTGTTTTATGATGCCGCGCTGGATTTGCTCTTCTTCTATGCTCTCAAAAAGGGCGCGGAAGTTGCCTTCGCCAAAGCCTTCGTCGCCTTTACGTTGGATGAACTCGAAGAAGATGGGGCCAATGACTGTTTTGGAGAAGACCTGTAGCAGTATCCTGGTCATGCCGCCGCCAATTACACCTTCACCGTCAATGAGGATACCGTGTTTAGCCATCCGGTCAAGCGGCTCGGTGTGGCCGTGCACGCGCCCGACGCTGCGCTCGTAATAGGTCTGTGGCGGGCCTGGCATGAACTTGAGGCCTTCTTCGGCCAACCTGTCGGTGGCTTCATAGATGTCATCGGTGCCAACGGCGATATGCTGGATTCCTTCGCCCTTGTACTTTCTCAGGTATTCTTCGATCTGGCTGGTTTCGTCTTTGGATTCGTTCAGTGGAATACGGATCTTGCCACAAGGGGACGTGATCGCGCGGCTGACGAGCCCAGTAATGCGGCCATCAATGTCGAAGAAGTGGATCTGTTTGAAGTTGAAGAGCTCGCGGTAGAACGCCCACCACTTGTCCATGTTGCCGCGATAGACGTTATGGGTCAGGTGATCGAGGTAGTAGAAGTTCTTGCCTGTTGGTTTAGAATCTGCTTCACCCAGCCAGTTGAACTCTTCTGAGTACACGGAACCTTTGCCGCCGTACTTATCGATAAAGTAAAGCAGAGAGCCGCCGATGCCTTTGATTGCCGGGGCGTTGAGGGTTTTGTCAGCGCCGGTGTATGGTTCTGCACCGTGGTTTACTGCATGCTCAAAGGTCTTCTGTGCATCCACAACACGCCAAGCCATGGACGGGGCACATGGGCCGTGTTCGTCGATGAAGCGGGAAGCGAAGCTGTTTGGCTCGGCATTGAGGATGTAGTTCACATCACCCTGACGGTAGACGGTGATGTTCTTGCTCTTATGCTTTGCGACAGGCTCAAAGCCCATACGGCGGAAAAGGGCGTCCAGCTTTTCTGGTTCGGGATGCGCAAATTCTACGAACTCGAAGCCGTCGGTGCCAGCAGGGTTTTCAGCCGTAATCTCGGCTGGTCCTGCATCATGCGGAAATGGGCCCATTTGTTCCTCCTCAAACAAGGCAACTGCAACTATTCTGAAATATCTGCGCTGCTTCAGGTTTGCATTCTTACGTGAAATCACGCAGTATATGCACAAATTGTGCGTCATATATTGATTTGGTGCGAATGATGGTTGGACTGGATAAATTTGACCTAAAGTTACTTGTAGCGCTGCAGGAAGATGCCAGCCAAACCAATCAGGAACTTGGTGAGGTGATTCACCTTTCTGCGTCGCAGGTGTCGCGCAGGCGGGCACGGCTGGAGCAGGAGCGTGTGATCCGCCGGTATAAGGCTGATCTTTCGCCGGAATATCTGGGACTGGATGTGATGGCGTTTATTGGGGTAGCGCTGGCTACTCACAACAAGGAAAACGCCCGCCTGTTTCGGGATCTGGTGCGCACTATTCCCAGTGTGCAGGAAGCCTACGCCATGACGGGGGACATGGATTACATGCTCAAGATCCGGGTGAAAGATCTGAAGGCCCTGAGTGTGGTGATCAACAATGATCTGCTGCCCCATGAGGCGGTTCAGAACGTGCGCAGCTCCATCGCGATGGATACTCTGCGCGACGACAACCATTTACCGCTTCGATATCAGGTTACCTAAAGTGAGTTCTTTGGGTTTCCATCTCCATAGAGATTTGACGGGAACGTCCAACAGCAAGGCACTTCTTGATCAGTCCCCGGGTTCCAACAGTGGCAATCAGGCGCGTACTGCCCCGGACAAAGGGCAGTTGTACAACAAAAACAATGCTGGCGGCCTTGCTGGTGGTGCCGTTGCCAGCGGATTGCCGATTACCTTCCTGGTAGCAAAAAGGCCGTGAAATACGGCGGCATGGCGCTTGTTGGCGACCTGGCTTACAAAGCCTTCCAGACATGGCATAACGGTAAGAACAATGGCGGTGACAGCGGAACAGCTGCGCCTCATGGTTCTGCGCAGGCTCAGGCTGCCCTACGACTGTTGTGTCTGTGACGGGGCTGCTTGCCTTGCCGGACCCGACTGGAGCTGCGTTTGACCCGGATGCAGGGAATGGTGACGACAAAGAGTTTGCCATGGAACGGATTGTTGCGATGATCCAGGCGGTCAAAGCAGATGGCAACGTTGAAGGTGATGATAAGCAGCAATCTTTGAAATGTTGGACAAACTTGGCCCGGGTACTGAAGAAAAGCGTTCGTACTGGGTGAGATGCGTGCTCTATTGGATCTTGATCGTGGGGTTACGTTTGCGACCTGCCCGGTACCGACAGCAGAGATCTACACCGCCTCCTGCCTTGCGATTGACCCCAACCTGCCTGCGGAGCCGGCTTATCCGATGATGCCTGCTGCACGGTTGGAGCTGGATAGTGGTTTGGTAACAGAACTGGAAAAGGCGATTGCCGCGGCTCAAGCGCAGGCTTGACTGCGCTGAAACTTGAATTGCTCGCAAGTCGGGTGGTTACGGTCTACGGGAGGACATAGATTGCTCCCAACTTGAGGAGTGACCTGCGTCCTTTTATATTTCCAGACTGAACTTTAATAAGTTTAAAGCGCTGAATGGCCTGAGTAAAGAGCAGTTGGCAGAGCGCAGGGTGATTCAATGAAAGTGCGGGCTGTTTTCGTTTGTCAGGAATGATATAGCTGTATTCCGATTGTCCTGTACCT
>CANNAV010000134.1 GCA_947502585.1 uncultured Pseudovibrio sp. | reverse complement strand
GAAGGGATGCTATCGACAATCGAGCCATGGCAGCCTAAACACTATCAGATGTCTCAGAACTCCAGGGCACTACAAACTTGATGGGTTCCTGACCCGGGTCAAGGGTGGGGCCATTCCAAATGCCGAAGCACTCGACGGATTTTTTGCCTCCCTTTACTGTTGCCCCGATTTCATTCCTCCCAGCGAGTACATGAACGTGTTGATGTGCGGGGATGCCGACGACGGTGATTTGGTCTTTGAAAATGATAAAGAGGCTCAAAAGTTCTTCGAACTTGTCAGCCGGCATTTTAACTATGTGAACCAGCAACTTCGTACACAGGACTATTTTCCCGTGCTCCAGGAAGATGACGAAGGTCAGATACAGGCCAATTACTGGGCGCAGGGGTTTTTGGTCGGAGCCGATCTGCGCCGCTGGATCTGGGCGGAACTATTTGAGGATGAAGAGCAGGCGGGCTTAATGGTTCCCATTTGGGTACTTGCTTATGAAAACGATCCTGACCCCATGATATGCCCCTTCAAGGAGCCAGTTGCGCCCGAGCAACGCGAAGAGATTCTTTTTGCTGCCGTTGCAGGTGTCATGCACATGTATCGCTATTTCTTGCCCCGACGGCAGCAATACCTTGAACCAGCTCGCACATACGTCCGTCAGTCCCCAAAAACTGGTCGGAATGATCCATGCCCCTGCGGCTCCGGCCAGAAATTCAAAAAGTGCTGTGGCGCAAACCCGAGAATCCATTGAACCGTTCGCAAATAATGTGATCCAACCCGGATAATTGCAATCCCGTAGCAAATAAAGTGATTTCATTCGCAGATAATGTGAGTTTGACACCTAAGATAGACGCAATTAATTCGAGCGAAAAATCAGGATGTGTGCAATCCGGGCTGCGGATGATTGCAATTCGTGACATATAGCGGTCAAACTCGCGCTGCAGCAGGTTCGAAGAGAGCGATTTTTTGTGATTACTGAGGGTTGTTACCAGCACCATCGGCCCTCGTGCTGCGGTGAAATTCCATTGTCTTTCATGATCCTGGCAACACGTCGCTCGCTGACAATCTCGCCCTGTACCTCCAGTTCTGCATGAAACCGTTCAGAACCATAACATCCCCGATACTTTTGAAAGATCGTTCGAATCATAACCAGTAGTTCCTGATCCCGGCGCCCCTTGAGCTGAACCCGGGCCTGACGCTCAGGTTGGGAGGACCTGAACCCATAAAACCAGCCGCGCGAGACATCCGGTAACTGGGACGAACTCCAAGTTACTCACCTACAGATGGTAAGTTCAGCCCATTCTTCCTGGCGCAATCAATTGCCAATTGGTAGCCTGCGTCTGCATGGCGCATCACACCTGTTGCAGGGTCATTCCACAATACGCGGCCAATCCGTTCGTCTGCCTCGCTGGTACCATCACAGCAAATCACCATGCCGGAATGCTGAGAAAAGCCCATGCCAACGCCACCGCCATGATGCAAAGACACCCATGTCGCACCAGATGCAGTGTTCAGCAGGGCATTGAGCAGAGGCCAGTCAGAAACAGCATCAGAGCCATCCATCATGGATTCCGTTTCTCGGTTTGGAGAAGCAACCGAACCGGAGTCCAGATGGTCACGGCCAATTACGACAGGAGCCTTCAGCTCGCCATTGCGAACCATTTCGTTGAATGCAAGCCCAAGGCGGTGACGCTGACCAAGACCAACCCAGCAGATACGGGCCGGCAGACCCTGGAAGGAGATACGCTCCCTCGCCATATCCAGCCAGTTGTGCAGGTGTGCATCATCAGGAATGAGCTCCTTCACCTTCTGGTCAGTCTTGTAGATATCCTCCGGGTCGCCGGAAAGCGCTGCCCAACGGAACGGACCAATACCCTTACAGAACAAAGGACGGATGTAAGCAGGCACAAAGCCCGGGAAGTCAAAGGCATTTTCAAGGCCTTCTTCAAATGCCATCTGACGGATGTTGTTGCCATAATCGACGGTTGGAATGTAGCGCTCATGGAAGTCCAGCATCGCTTTCACATGCACCTTCATGGAAGCGCGAGCGGCTTTTTCAACGGCCTTCGGATCGCTCTCGCGCTTGTCCTTCCACTGCGCCATAGTCCAGCCCTGCGGCAGGTAGCCATTGATTGGGTCATGGGCTGACGTCTGATCGGTTACGATATCTGGACGTACACCGCGCTCAACCAGTTCTGTGAAGATATCAGCTGCGTTGCCGAGCAGACCAATGGACTTAGCCTCGCCAGCTGCAGTCCAGCACTCAATCATCTCCAGCGCTTCATCAAGTGTCCTGGCTTTTTCATCAACGTATTTGGTGCGCAGGCGGAAATCGATGCTGTCTTCGTTACATTCAACGGCGAGACAGATCGCTCCGGCCATAACCGCCGCAAGTGGTTGAGCGCCACCCATACCGCCAAGGCCACCAGTCAAAATCCATTTGCCCTTCAGGTCCCCGCCGTAATGCTGGCGACCAGCCTCAACAAAGGTCTCATAGGTTCCCTGAACAATGCCCTGAGAGCCGATGTAAATCCATGAACCTGCCGTCATCTGGCCGTACATCGCCAGGCCTTTTTTATCCAGTTCGTTGAAGTGATCCCAGTTCGCCCAATACGGTACAAGGTTGGAATTAGCGATCAGAACGCGAGGTGCATTCTCATGCGTGCGGAACACACCAACCGGCTTGCCGGATTGCACCAGCAACGTCTCATCTGCTTCCAGTTTTTTCAGGTTCTCGACAATGGTGTCGAAGTCTTTCCATGTCCGCGCTGCACGGCCAATACCACCATAAACCACCAGTTCATGCGGGTTCTCAGCCACATCAGGGTGCAAATTGTTCATCAGCATGCGCAGCGGTGCTTCCGTCAGCCAGCTTTTTGCATTCAGCTCCGGTCCGGTTGGCGGAAAGATATCGCGTGTGTTCCTGCGGGGATCTTGAGTGAGCGTATTGGTCATGGTCGGCTCCGTTAGCGACGAAGAGTGGTGTTTGAAAATGACCCTGCAAGGGCCTGCGCTTCTAACTGAGTAAGAATGGATTTGAGTGAGGCGCGCGTCCTGTCTGCACGCTCCGGAGCGTAAGCCCATGGACTCTGCTCAAACATATAAGCCCGCTGAGCCGTTTCCATCTGAATGGCGTGAATACCTGCTTCCGGCTGCCCGTAATGGCGGGTTGTCCAGCCACCTTTAAAGCGCGCATTTACGACCGTTTTTACACTCTCATCGCAGCGACAGGCATTAACGGTGATCTGCTCAATCATTGGAGTACACGTCTCCCCAAGATTAGTACCAATGTTGAAAACTGGCAGTTCACCTTCAAACAGAAACGGGATCCTGGAGCGGATGGAATGGCAGTCATAAAGAATAGCCACACCAAACTTCTGCCGCACATGCTCCAGTTCTTCCGCAATCGCTTCATGATAAGGTGCGTGGAATTTTGCGCGGCGTTCCTCAACTTCATCAACAGAAGGTTCTTGCCCATCACGATAAATCGGTTGTCCGTCAAAGTCAGTCAGCGGGCAAAGGGTGGTCGTATTCTGTCCCGGATATAGCGAAACACCAGCAGGGTCACGGTTCGTATCAATCACGTAGCGATGCACCGGGGTCTGGATCACACTGGCGTTCTCCAGCAGACCGTCATAGAGACGGTTGATGTGCCAATCCGCATCAGCCAGTGCTTGACCCACTGTGCTGAACCGGCCCCAGATGCTTAAAGGTACATCAGTGCCCCCATGTGGCTGGGCCAGCACTATTGGGCTATCACCCCGTTTGATCAGTGGTGAGAAGGAATAGGTCAATCATACACTCTCTAACTTGAAACACTTCGCTTTGCTGGCGGCGTCAAAAATCCGGCCAGAGGCAACAAGATCAGCCGCTTTCTCCAGGTCTGGCGCCATGTGGCGGTCATCCTCCAACTTTTCCACTTCAGCACGTACAGCTGCGACAACATCCTGCAAGATCGGGCTGGTTTTGAGCGGAACACGAAACTCAATGCCCTGAGTTGCCATCAATAATTCAATACCAATGATCTGGGAGAGGTTGGCATTCATATCAATCAGGCGCCGCGCTGCATGGGTCGCCATGGAAACATGGTCCTCTTGATTGGCACTCGTCGGTGTTGAATCCACAGAGCACGGAGCTGCTCGCTGCTTGTTCTCGCTGTAAAGCGCCGCAGAGGTTACATCCGCAATCATGAAGCCGGAGTTGAGACCCGGATTTGGCGTCAGAAACGGGGGCAGACCATAGTTCTGAGCAGGGTCAACCAGTGTCGCAATACGGCGCTGAGAGATCGCACCGGTCTCGGCAATAGCAAGAGCGGTTTGGTCAGCCGCAAACGCAACAGGTTCAGCATGAAAGTTACCGCCAGAGACAATGGTGCCGTCTTTGAAGACGAGCGGGTTATCCGTCACCGCATTGGCTTCAATCTCAAGTGTATAAGCAACCTGTGCCAGAAGGCCCAGAACAGCTCCCATAACCTGCGGCTGACAACGCAGGCAATAGGGGTCCTGCACACGCTCGTCACCCGCGCGGTGACTTTCCCGGATGGCTGAGCCAGACATCAACTCGCGAATGGTCGCAGCTGCTGTAATCTGGCCCTTGTGACCGCGCAGCTCATGTATCTCAGGACGAAACGGAGCACCTGACCCCATCAGGGCATCAACGGACATTGCACCGGTTATCAGCGCTGTTTTAGCAAGACGGTGAGCCTGGAACAGGCCCACAAGCGCAAGCGCGGTCGAAACCTGCGTGCCGTTGATCAGCGCAAGGCCTTCTTTTGCTGCCAGTTGAATAGTAGGAATACCAGCCATCTGCATTGCTTTTTTACCGGAAACACGCACGCCACCAAAGAAGGCCTCTCCTTCGCCCAGCATCACAGCCGCAATGTGCGAGAGCGGAGCCAGATCACCGGAAGCGCCAACACTACCCTGACCGGGAACCACCGGGACAACATTACGCGCGAGCATCTGCTCAAGGCACTCAATCAACTCCCACCGAACACCAGAAGCTCCACGACCCAGTGATGCGAGTTTAAGAACAAGCACCAGACGCACAATGTTTTGCTGAAGTACATCTCCAACACCGCAGCAATGCGAAAGAATGAGGTTTTTCTGCAGGGTAAAGGTATCTTCCGCTGGAATTTTTACGGAAGCGAGTTTACCGAAACCCGTATTCACCCCATACACCGGTGTATCACCTTGTGCAGCAGCATGCACAGCAGCGCCAGCCCGCTCAACGCCCTCTTTGCAGGAGCGGTCAAGTTCTACATTGGCCCCGCTACGATAAATTTGCTTTAGCTGAGAAAGCGTGATTTCCCCTGGCTTTAAAACCAGTTTGGGTCGGGAGGAGACGGTGGGGGAGGGTGTCATGAAGGCCTCAGTGCATAATTTGCTTGTGTTTTTGTGATGTCTTTGCCGAGGAAATACAGGCGGTTAAGTGGGTTGAATCCGATTCGGTAAGCCAGTTCAGCTGGTTCCCTCACATCCCAGATCGCAATGTTTGCCTGCTTACCAGCTTCCAGAGTTCCGCAAATCTCTGCTTGCCCAAGGGCCTGGGTTGCGTTGCGGGTAATCCCGGCCAACGCTTCCTGCGGTGTCATGCGGAACAAAGTGCACGCCATGTTCATGCACAACAAAAGTGAGGTGAGGGGAGACGAACCCGGATTTGCATCCGTCGCCAGAGCGATAGGAACACCGGCATCGCGCAACTCCTGAAGTGGAGGTTGCCGGGTTTCTCGAAGGAAGTAGAATGCGCCCGGTAGCAGAACCGCAACGGTTCCGGCTTTTTTCATGCGCTTAATACCAGCTGCGTCCAGATATTCCAGATGATCAGCGGAAAGTGCTTTATGGTCTGCAGCCATGGCCGTGCCGCCAAGGTTGGAAAGCTGCTCGGAGTGGATCTTAACCGGCAGACCAAGCTCCTGTGCCCGGTCAAACACACGGCTCACCTGCTCCGGTGAAAACGCAATCCCTTCACAGAATCCATCAACCGCATCAGCAAGGCAATCGGCATGAACAGCCGGGAGCACTTCGTTGCAAACAAAACTGATATAGGCATCACTGCGCCCTTCATACTCTGGAGGCAACGCATGTGCACCGAGGAAGGTGGCGAGCACTTTAACCGGGCGAATCTCACCAATGCGCCGCGCAACCCGTAGCATCTTGAGTTCAGTCTCCAGATCAAGCCCGTAACCAGACTTGATCTCCAACATCGTCACGCCCTCGGCCAACAATGCGTCAACGCGCGACAGCGCGCCATCCAGAAGTTCTTCTTCACTGGCAGCGCGTGTTGCGGCAACAGTTGAACGAATACCACCGCCAGCGCGTGCGATCTCCTCGTAGGTCGCGCCGTTCAGACGCATTTCAAACTCACGGGCACGCGAGCCACCGTAGACAAGATGCGTGTGGCAATCCACGAGAGACGGCGTTGCAAGGCGTCCGTCAAGGTTGGTTTGTGCTGCCCCTTTCCAGCCCTCAGGTAAATCCAGCTCAGGACCAATCCAGCGGATCTTGTCGCCTTCAATGGCAATCGCCGCGCTGTGAATCAGACCATAGCCATCCGATAGCGCAGAAAGAGTTGCAGCCGTCAGGTTGGTGAGTACAGTTCTCCCGCTTGTCATGGCCCCTCCCAGGATTCCACGTGAATTCACTTCAGTAAAAACCTACATGTAAATTGCTTAATGTCTACACATAAAAAGTAAATTGTGCGTAACATCCGCGCTGCCTCTCCTTAAGGTCTGCGATAAAGAGCTAAATCAGGGCATTCCTACTATTCTGTGGTGAACTCTTAGAGGTGTGATGTAGTTGCGTGGGTCGTGTTTATGTATATGCTTATTGGCATAGAATGATCTGAGCTGAACATCGTTTCATATACAATCCATTGAGTGAGCTATGAAAACCATCTTTGCAGGGCAGGCTTTACTTCCCACTGGTCTGACGGAAAATGTGCGCTTGTGCCTGGACGACAAAGGCACAATCAAAGCTGTTGAGGTTGGGGTAATGCCTGAAGGTCAAGAGGCTTCCGGCAAAAACAAAATGATCTGTCCCGCCCCTTCCAACCTGCATTCACATGCCTTCCAACGCGCAATTGCTGGCATGACAGAAGTAGGCCAAAAGGGGAAAGACAGTTTCTGGACCTGGCGCGAACTGATGTATCGCTTTTTGGGGCAGTTGCGCCCAGAGCAAACTGAGGCAATCACAGCACTGGTCTATATGGAGATGTTAGAGGCTGGTTATGCCAGTGTGGGTGAGTTCCACTACCTCCATCACCAGCCAGATGGAACGCCCTATAACACTCTCGCAGAAATGAGCAATCGCATCTTTGCAGCAGCCAGCCAGACAGGCATAGGCCTTACTCATCTGCCGGTGCTGTACTCCTACGGCGGTGCGGGCGAACAACCACTCAGTGGCGGTCAGCTGCGGTTCGGCAATGATATGGAACGTTATTTGCTGCTTATGGAGCAGGCGGCGAAAACCCTGACGGCCAATCTACCTGCCGATTGTCAGGTAGGCATTGCACCACATTCACTGCGGGCAACCAACCCATCGCAGTTGTATGAGATTGCGGCCACGTCTGCAGGCAAGCCGGTTCACATTCACATCTCAGAGCAGATGAAGGAAGTGGAGGCTGTACAGGAGTGGCTCGGTGCACGTCCAATCGAATGGTTGCTGAGCAATGTTAATGTGCAGGGCAACTGGTGCTTAGTGCACGCGACCCATATGACTACAGAAGAAACCGTGGCCATGGCAAAAACAGGCGCAGTTGCAGGACTTTGCCCGATTACAGAAGCAAATCTCGGCGACGGTATCTTTAACGGCCCGACATTCATTGAAGCTGGCGGGGCTTATGGCGTGGGTTCAGACAGTAACCTGCGTATCTCACTTTCTGAAGAACTGCGCATTCTCGAATACAGCCAGCGCCTGCGCAATCAGTCTCGCAATGTCATGCTGTGCGCAGAAGGCTCTGTTGGCACCGCCATGTATCAGGCCTCTGCCAAAGGTGGCGCACAAGCACTTGGTCGCAATACTGGTGAGTTTAAGGAAGGCTATCTGGCTGATGTTGTCGCAATCGATACTGCTCGCGTTGAGTTCGCCGGACTGAGACCTGACCAATACCTCGATTATTGGATTTTCGCAGGGGACGACAGTGTCGTGGCCGATGTCTGGTCAGCCGGGCGCCATATGGTGAAGGATGGACAGCACATCCACCGCGCAGCTATCACGGCTAAATATAGAGAACAACTTGCAGTTTTACTGGAAGCAGCCTAACAACGCCGCAATTGGTGTCATTTAAAGACGACAGGACAAGCGCTTGCGATCCTATAAGGAAATCAGAGGTATTTTGCAAGGCAGGATCACCAGCCAGCAATGGCAGCCAGGTGATCTGTTGCCAAGCGAACAGACGCTTTCTGAGGAGTTCGGGTGCACCCGATCAACCGTGAACCGTGCTATGCGGGAACTTTCAGATGCCGGCCTGGTCGAACGCCGCCGCAAAGCCGGAACCCGTGTCGTTCAGCCGAAATCCCATCCTGCAACCATTTCAATTCCAGTGATCCGGCAAGAAATCGAAAACAAGGGTCAATCTTACAAATATCTGCTGCTGGAGCGCCTGGAAGCCCTGCCGTCGAGAGACGTCAGGGCCCAGCTCGGATTGGAGCAAGGCGAGAAAGCTCTTTTTCTGAAGAGCCTGCATTATGGAGATGGCGTTCCGCAGCAACTCGACGCGCGCTGGATCAACATTTCCGCCTTGCCGGAAGCCTTGCAGGAGAGCTTTGCGGATATCGGGCCAAATGAATGGCTGTTGCAGCGTGTCCCCCACCCCAATATTGAGCATATCTTCCGCGCGGATGAAGCCACTGCTGAGGAACAACGGCTCTTGCAGCTGCAAGAGTGTGAGCCTGTCTTCACGATTGAGCGTCGCACATGGCTCTCAGGGCAGGGCATAACGTATGTGCGCCTTGTACATCCGGGAAGCCGCTACCGCATGGCAACACGAAGTTCGGCAGAACCTATTTTCAGCTAGAGTGTTTACCCAAAAAATGGCTCTGGTTTTCGGGTAAGAATCGTAGAGTCACCCGTGATGTGCAGCATTCATTTTTATGCAAAGCGAATTCTGATGTCTTTACCAATTTCTTTGAAGAATGCCTGAAGCGGCGTGAGCCAGCCCGGACACCTTCCCGGTGTCAGATTATAGCTTGTTGATCAACATGCAAAATTGACCCAGCTGGTGGGTTAATTTGCATTTAAAAATGACCCGCCTTGTTTGTTAGGATTTCGTGTCTTTTCGGGCACGGAGAACCAGCCAGGTGTTAGTCATGGAAAGTGTTGCAAAGATCCGTCGCTGTGTTCTGGCGGATGGGATGTCGATACGGGAAGTCAGTCGCCGGACTGGTTTTTCGAGAAATACGGTTCGCAAATATTTGCGGGACGAGAATGTGGAGCCGCGCTATCGTTTGAAGTCCCCGCGTCAGGGTCGGCGTCTGCTTGAGCATGACCAGCAGTGTGCGGCGCGGGAGCGGCGCAGCATGCGGGGTCTTTTTGAAGCTCTTGATATTCAGGGTTTTGAAGGCTCCTATGACACGGTGCGCCGCTATATTGTGCGCCTGAAGTCAAAAGCAGGTCCCTGAAGGGCTATGTTCCGGTTGAGTTTGATGCTGGGGAGGCTGTGCAGTTTGACTGGAGCCATGAGATCGTCCGCCTTGGAGGCGTGGATCAAAACATCTATGTGGCTCATTT
>CANNAV010000133.1 GCA_947502585.1 uncultured Pseudovibrio sp. | reverse complement strand
ATAGATTTGTTGTTTGCAAACTCAATCTACCGGAAAACATCAATGGCCACTCAGGTGATATCCACCACGCCGGATCCTCCTGAGCCAAGCAGCGTGCAGCCCAGCACCCGCTCCATCCGAATTTACACCACCTCTCGGGACACTATCTTAAAGTTTGTCAGGGGGTGGCGGACTGTGGGTCTTCGCTGCTGGCAAGCCGGAGATTGAATATGCCGTTTATGGGAGCCTGAAAGGCAATCCAGTCTCCACAGGGGCTGATTCTGACAAGACGGCACTCCGCAGGGGCGAAGAATGTTTTGCGGAGGATGAGGCTAACACCTTCTTTAAGTTGCATGGAGAAAAGCCCTGAATTTATTGCAGAGAAAACAAGACAGGCCCTGAAATGTCCAGCCCGATACTGAGTAGAAAATAACTATTCTGAAGTATCATCTTTATTCAGTAGCTTGTCCAGCTTCTGAGCGGCAGGCAAACGACATCTGGTGTGCGATTGCTGAAGGTTGCTTGACTAAACAGCAGAGGCTTAAGACAGCATTCGACGTTGAAGTGCGTTAGATCAATTTGGCTTGCTCAGAATTGCTGCATTATTGAGAATAGATCTCAATTGCAATTGGACGTGTTTAGATGAAGATCATTCTCTCAGGCTTCCTCGTGAGTGTATTGATGGCGGGTGGTGCGCTTGCGGGGGAGGGCAGGGTATATTCCGTTAATCAGGTGACTGATGCCAGCGCGAACACGCTTTCTCATATGTTCCGGTTTGAGCCGGACCTGCTGCAGATTCCGCTTGGGGCAACTGTTAAGTTTGATAACTTTGAGGGGAACCATTCGGTTATTTCGATCAGGAAGATGACGCCTGCCGGTGGGCCCAGAGTTAAGTTCAGCAAGATGTCTCCTGATCGGAATGTTACCTTTGATACACCGGGAATTTATGGTGTAACCTGCGGTATTCATGGCCGTTTTGGGATGGCGATGATTATCAGGGTTGGCGATGACAGTGCTGAGGATCTGGAGGAGGCCCGTTCTGTGGTGCCTGGGGGTCGTAAGGACAAAACGATCTCCAGGTTGCTGGACCAGCTGGAAGGCAAATAAGGGTGTAGTGCCTGTGCGGGAGTTAGAAAAAGCAGCCAGTTGACTGCCTTTTATGTATTGTAGTCGTGCCTGTTAAGGCTCTGCTCAGCCCGCGCTATGCTACGTCTGGATCTGAGGTAATGAGGCCCGACTTCAACAAGCAGGATACTGCTGAAGATGAGGGCGCAGCCGACCAGTCCGGTTGGTGCAATACGTTCGCCCAAAATGACTGCTGCTGCCAGAGCGGCGAAGAGGGCTTCGGATGACAACATGATGGCCGCGTCGGACGGGGTGGTCCATTGCTGGCCAAGTGCCTGGAAGGTGAAGGCTACACCACCGGACAATGCGCCTGCGAAGTAGATCTCGAACCATGCATTCTGAAGTGCTTGCACAGACCAGGTCTCAAAAAAGAGTGAAGCTACCACACACACCACGCCAAGGAAGGAGAACTGGGTGACGGCAACTGTGACCAGACGACCGGAGGCGGTTACAAGGCGTCCAACGAAGATTACCTGAAGAGCCCAGAAAACTGCGCACAGAAGCATGAGTAAGTCGCCGGGGTTCAAAGCTGTCAAACCACCGCCGAGCAGGTAAATGCCGAGGAGGGTGAGCAGGCTGGCGGGCAACACGAGGAAGTTTGGCTTTCCTCTGAAGAACACGGTGACAAGGATTGGCGTCAGCACAACATAGATCGCGGTTAGAAAACCGGCGTTGGTGACGGATGTTATCACGATGCCATATTGTTGCAGGACAGTGCCCAGTGTGAAGGCAACACAAACCATCAAGAGTGCTGGAAGGTGAGCCTTACCAAGTTTCTTGGTGCTGTGCACGCGGCGCTCACGCAGCGCAAATGGCAAGATCACCAAAGTGGCAAGGAGAAATCGCAGGCCAGAAAACTGCAGCGGTCCAAGACTTTCCATTGCAGTTGATTGCGCGACAAAGGCCATGCCCCAAATGAGGCCGGCCATGAGAAGAAGTATGTTTGCAGATGCCCTAGTCATCCCGCAGCTGTACTGCAAGCGAATAGGTGCTGCAAGCGGTCTGTCAGCGCTTCCGTTGAAATTCTCTCAAGGCGATTTTGAGCTTCTTGATGATGTCAGATACGTAGCGTTCATTTGCACGCGAACTGCATATGCCGACATCGGTCTTTTCCGACAAGCTCTTTGTCGTCTGGCTGGATTCAGCCAGATGGAAGGTGCTTTAAAAGACGAAGAGGACCATGAACATTATGCCGACAAAGGCAGCAATGAAAGTAGCCGCAACAGGCCATGGCGACTGGTCATGGTTGATGTGTTCTTTACGATGGTAGTCTACTGGCGAGATTCTCATTGTGTTCCCCTGTGGCCCGGGTCGGTTGTTTTCCTGAGTAGGGGCCGATAGACGCGGATTACAGTGAATACAGAAAGTATATACCGGATTTGGGTGTGCTTGAAATACCACAGGTTGAGCTTAAGCAGATCATTCAATTGCAAAGCTGCTATTGCCCATATTTTCTCATAGGTTCAGGGCTTCGAGGCCAGCCTCGAGATAATCAGGCAGGAGGGGGAGGCCTAAAAGGTAAGATGAGACCGGAGTGCTGGATCTTTCCCTTGCTTCAGAGAAGGCTATATCCATGTCGTTTTGATCATAATCACCGCGACCAATCCATGCGATCGCGACCAGTTCTGTCGCTTCGTCGATGTTCAGGTCGTCGATTATTTCTTTCAGTTCAGAGGCGGAAAAATCGTCATGCTCTTCTTCTGCAAGTCCATCATGGCGGTGGACGTTTTCCAGCTTGTCAGTGTCGAAGGAAAGGTCGCCCTCGTGACCGTCCTCGTAAGTGTCTGGCAGGCTTTCGGAAACAGAGCGCGCTTTTTGCACGATCATGCGAACAGTATCTGCGGATAGTGCTAGTTCTAAGGCCATCGTTCGTCCCCGCTTATTGCTGTAACAGAACGTACTCCTGTTCGGAATTATTCTGCAAGTAGAACTTGTGAATCACCTGCCTGTGGTCCGGTCGGGATAAGCAAAAGTGTGGCGCTGGTGACTGTAATTGGCGGTTTAAGCGACGGAAAAGAAGGGAGAATTGGTTAAATGGAGGAAGTGCGTCGCTGAAACGGGTTTTATGTAGGTCTGCTGAGCTGAATACTGAGTATCGTTATGGTTAAAAAAACAGCAGATGCCGTAAGGGCAAAGTTGGTTCGTGCGCGGCACTTATGAGCAGCATTTGTTGCAAGAGATAAAAAGCAATCGCTTTTCCTGAAATACCTGCGCTTAGTTTTTGAATGCGTAGATTTTTGAAAGCACGAAATTGAAGGTCATAGACACCAGTGTGGCGAGGATTACCGCCAGATAGGTGGAGAAGCCTTCGATCAGGGTGATCAGTGCGCCGTAGGTGCTGTAGTTGATGAACGCTCCGACGCTGTTGACCAGAACGAATCTCACATACTCACCAAACGGATTTCCTTCAGAGCGGAAGGTGAAGATGCGATTCCAGAACCAGTTGCTGGTCATGGCAGTCCCGATGGAGAGGATGCGTGCGATGAGGGGATCAAGGCCGATGACCTTCCAGAAAAAGGCGAGGACAACAAGATCGACAACAAGACCGGAGCCGCCAACCATTCCAAAGCGAATGAACTGATTGTCGAGTAGTTTTCGCAGCAGGCTTTTCACGGGATTCGGCCTCTCATTTCTGATGGAGCCAGCTAAACCTTCAGGTATTGCGCTCCGGAGGCTGCTTAGCTTTGTTCCTTTGAAAATTCAAGAGACGCAGCGTCACAGAAACCGCGATTATATCCGGGGAGTAATATTTGAAAAGTCTGCAGTCCCAGGCGAAATTTCAGCAGAAAAACTGATGTGTTTGCGCTTGCCAAGCTTTGGTCTGCGCCTTAGGGTCTGCGCGCACTTATTTTGCTAGGAACGTACCCGCTTCTATTGGAGGGCATAATGGGCTTTATCGCTGACTCGCTGTCTCGTGTGAAACCATCTGCAACGATTGCAGTGACCACGAAGGCACGTGAACTGAAAGCCGCAGGCCGCGACGTTATCGGCCTTGGTGCTGGTGAACCGGATTTTGATACGCCAGACAACATTAAAGCGGCCGCAGTTGCAGCTATTAATGAAGGCAAAACAAAATACACAGCGGTTGATGGAACTCCTGAGCTGAAACAGGCAATCAGCGCTAAGTTCCTGCGTGAGAATGGCCTGAAGTATGGGCCGAATCAGATTACCGTGGGAACCGGCGGCAAGCAGGTGCTTTACAATGCATTGATCGCAACCATCAATCCGGGCGATGAAGTTCTCATTCCAACACCGTACTGGGTGTCTTACCCCGACATGGTGCTGCTGGCCGGTGGTGAGCCTGTGGTTGTTGAAGCGGATCAGAAGACCTTCAAGATAACACCTGAAGCGCTGGAAGCGGCGATTACGCCTAAAACCAAGTGGTTTATTTTCAACTCGCCATCCAACCCTTCCGGAGCTGGCTATACCCGTGATGAGCTTAGGGCGCTGACCGGCGTTCTGCTGAAACATCCGCATGTCTGGGTCATGTCTGACGACATGTATGAGCACCTTGTCTATGATGACTTTGAGTTCACCACACCTGCGCAGATCGAGCCTCAGCTTTATGATCGCACTTTGACCGTGAACGGTGTTTCCAAAGCTTACTCCATGACCGGCTGGCGTATCGGGTATGCGGGTGGTCCTGCTGATCTGATCAAGGCGATGGCGAAGGTTCAGTCCCAGTCTACCTCTAACCCATGCTCCATTTCTCAGGCAGCTGCGGTTGAAGCGCTGAATGGCACGCAGGACTTCATACCAGTCAACAACAAGGTTTTCCAGGACCGTCGTGATCTGGTTGTGTCCATGTTGAACCAGTCTTCCGGACTTAAGTGCCCGGTTCCCGAGGGTGCGTTCTACGTGTTCCCATCCTGTGCCGGCACCATTGGCAAGACTTCTCCATCTGGTAAGGTGATTGAGACTGATCTGGACTTTGCAGCTGAGCTTCTGGAAACAGAAGGTGTTGCTGTTGTCCCGGGTTCCGCGTTCGGTCTGGGGCCAAACTTCCGCGTTTCCTACGCGACTTCCACTGAAGCTCTGACAGAGGCCTGTACCCGTATTCAGCGCTTCTGCGGAAATCTGAAGTAAGCGAATTCAAAAAAGAGGCAGCCGGAGACTTCTAAGGAGCCCGGCTCTCCATACAAAAGGCGCTGAATCACGCAGCGTCTTTTTTTGTTTCAGGTGTTTCGCGCGATTGGAGATTTAGAGCATGTTGCGTTCATATGCATTCACAGGTTATGCCCTGACTCCATATTTTCATGCGTATTCCTCTCCGGGAACCGGGGACAGTTTCCCGGGATACGCTCCAGGGCCTGTTGAGTAACAGGCTTCTAGTCAGGGAGGAGGGCATCCAGAATGTAGCTGTTGTTGACGAATGTGCCGCGGCTTTCCTCAACCAATGTCTTTGCATCGGCGAAGGAGAACTGGACGCCTGCCATTATTGACGCGTTTTCGAGCTTCTCAGAGCGTAGGTCTGCGAACATTGTCATGCCGCTGGCGGTTTCTGTGCCAGGCTTAAACTCCAAACCCATTGCGTAGATATGGCTGTCACGCAGATAGTGGTAGCCCGCATAGAAGCGTGCGTTTTCGCTGGCATAGTAGGATGCGGTTGCACCACCCACGACAGAGCCCGTATCGTCGATCATCTGAACGCCGATGAGACCATCTACCGACAGGTTGTCAAAGTGAACCTGTGCTTCTGCGCCAATATGGCCGAGAGAACCAGCCCCGCCGTTGATTTGCGCTGCAGAGCCAACAACACCGAAGTAGTTGTAGTCCTGCGTGCGAAAGCCCATTCGGCCTGTACCGGCATAAAAGCCATAGTCTTCTGTTCCGCCTGCGGTCGCATCAAATTGTGATGCAAAGCCCGGGCCCTGCCCGAAAGCAGCTGTTCCTGATAACATGCCCAGTGTCTTGCCTTCGAGTGCCCCGAAAGCCGTTCTGATGCGGGCATTGATGGGATTTGCCTGCGCGATCGCTGGAAAAGTTGCAATGGCTATTGCACCGGTTACGCCAAACAAAAGTGTCTTGAAATTCGAGCGCATTGCTGATTCTCCGTACTCAATATCTGAGTGGAGACTCTCGTTTTTTATTTAAAACATAGTTTTGAAGTGTCCCAAAATGGACCAGATCATTAGGCTTAAGATATATGGTTAATAATTGGTTTATGATTTCATGAAATCTGCAGGGAGCATCGTGTTTATCTGCGCTTTCTCTGTAACTCCTTCTGTATGCGGGGTTTCCTGTAGATGGTTCTGAACGGCTCAAGAGAAATTTAGGGTTAATCCGGCGAGGCGATGTCAGGGAAGTTTGCTCTGAAATGCGTTTATGGTAAAAATCCCGACCACAAATTCCTGCACCTGTAGCTAGGTAAAAATAACGCCGGAACGAACGGTGCGTTCACTGTGATCAGAGCAAGGCTTTGACAGTCCCTGCTCTTTGGTTTCCCATTGTAAAAGGTCGTAGAGCCTGAGCACTGGAGAACAATAATGAAAAAATGCCTCGTTTTTGCTGCTGTCGCCGTTCTTGGATTCAGCACTTCCGCCTATTCTGCGAACACGCCTGCATCCGGTTCTGAAAAACAAAAAAAAGATCGCCCTAGTGTTGAAGTTGGATCTTTGACCTGTGATCTGGTTGCCGGGACCAACTTTATTGTTGGCTCTTCTCACAAACTGTCCTGTGTCTTTAAATCTTCAGGTGGAAAGCGCATGGAGCGGTATATCGGGACTATCAACAATTATGGTATCGATATCGGACCAGTCAAATCCGGAACGCTGGTCTGGGGTGTTGTTGCGCCGACGGCTAATCTGAAGCCGGGTTCTCTTGCAGGGAGTTACGGCGGTGTTTCTGCTGGCGCCGCGCTGGGTGCCGGTGTACAGGCCAATGTTCTTATGGGGGGGCTGAACCGCTCTGTCGCTTTGCAGCCTTTCAGCTTGCAGGGAGAGACCGGAGCGAACATTACAGCTGGCGTCACAGGGTTACGGCTGACCGCTCAGTGACACTTTAAATCTTGGGGAGAACATGAGTTCTAACCCTTTGATCCTTAAAGATAGCGCCGGTTCACATCGTGCGGCGGACTGTCACTGTTCAACCTGCCGTTGTTTTGGCGCTTGCATATCATGGTATTTCCGAGTGACGATACTTATCCAGAGTCTTATAACATTCTGGAAGGCGCGTGTGATTCTGCGCCGCCATGGCGCAAACGCCCGGGCCTGCTTCCCAAACCCAAACAGGGAGTATGGATCATGGGAGACAAGCATGTCGGAGTTGCCGGAGGAAGGGTTCGCAGCCCTCGTTCGGTTGCCATAATTGGACCTTTCGCAAGTGGCAAGACCACATTGCTGGAAGCTCTTCTGGCACGAACGGGGGCTATTGGGCGACAGGGAAGTGTTGACGCGAAAAGCTCACTGGGTGACAGCAGTGAAGAAGCGCGTGATCACAGCATGAGCGTTGAGGCGAACATTGCCACCTGCACCTATAAGGGTGATCACTTCACATTTATCGACTGCCCCGGATCTGTAGAATTTCTTCACGAGGGCAACAGTGTCTTAAACGGCGTAGATATTGCCGTTGTTGTTGCTGAGCCAGATGAAAAGAAGACAGCAGCTCTTCAACTCATTATCAAATCACTCGAACAGCGGAACATCCCGCACGTTCTCTTCCTGAACAAAATAGACAAGGTAACAGGCAGTGTGCGCACGATGCTTCAGGCATTGCAGCCCGCTTCGAGCCTTCCAATGGTGCTGCGCCAGATCCCGATCTGGGAGAACGGCACTGTGACAGGCTTTATTGATCTGGCACTGGAGCGGGCCTTTGTTTATCAGGATGGCAAGCCAAGCAGAACTATCGAGATTCCAGATGATGAGCGCGCCCGTGAGGTGGAAGCGCGCTATGCCATGATGGAAATGCTGGCAGATCACGATGACGTTCTAATGGAACAGCTCCTGGAAGATGAAGCGCCTGAGAGTGAAGTCATTTTTGATGATCTTGTGCAGGAAATGCAGCGCGGTGAAATCTGCCCTGTGTTCATTGGCAGCGCGATCAAAGGCAATGGCATCCGACGTTTGCTGAAGGCTTTGCGCCATGATGCTCCAGGTATTGTTGAAACCCGCGAACGTCTTGGTCTCAAGGAAGATAACGCCGTTCTTCAGGTGCTGAAAACCTACCACACCTCCCACGGCGGCAAGCTCTCTGTTGCCCGTCTGTTTGCTGGCAGCGTGAAGGAAGGCACCCTTCTTTACGATAGAAATGGAGAAGAGTATCGGCCATCTGGTCTGTTCCAGATGCAGGGTTTGCAGCCGAAGAAGATTACCGAGGCGGTTGCAGGTGATCTGGTCGCGTTTGGCAAGCTGGATAACATTGAAACCGGAATGACCCTTGGAGTCGGTGCCAGGCCATCACAAAGCTTGTTTGTTGTCGATACTCCAGACGCTGTTCTTTCCAGGGGGATCAAGGCGACAGAACGGAAGGATGAAGTCCGGCTCTCTACTGCGCTTTCCAAGTTGGTGGATGAAGATCAATCCCTGAGCATTACCCAGGTTCAGAGTACGGGTGAGACCGTTCTGAAGGGACAAGGCGAGATGCATCTGCGAGTTGCTCTTGAGAAACTGACAGGGCGCTATGGTCTGTCTGTGAAGAGCTTCGAGCCTCGTATTCCATATAAGGAAACCATTCGTGGTACGACTGAACTGCGCGGACGCCATAAGAAGCAAAGTGGTGGCCACGGTCAGTTTGGAGATGTGGTGCTGGCTATCCAGCCTATGCCACGCGGTGAAGGGCATAGCTTCAACGACACGATTACAGGCGGTGTGGTGCCTAAACAGTATATTCCATCTGTCGGGGATGGTGTGAAGGAAGCTCTTGAAAAAGGGCCGCTTGGCTTCCCGGTTGTGGATGTGGCTGTGACGCTGAAGGATGGCTCCTACCACTCCGTCGACAGCTCCGACCAGGCTTTCCGCATGGCAGGTATTCTCGCTATGAAAGATGGTTTGAAGGAGTGTAAACCGGTTCTTCTTGAGCCAGTTGATAAGGTTGTTGTGGCCTGTCCGTCAGATACCACAGCCCGTATCAATGCGATTGTTTCCGGTCGCCGTGGACAGATTCTTGGATTTGATGCCCGCGACAACTGGGATGGCTGGGATGAAGTGGAAGCCATGATCCCTGAGAGTGAACTTAGCGACCTTATAGTAGAGCTCCGCTCTGCAACAGCAGGTGTGGCAACGTTCTCTCGCAGTTTTGACCATCTGGCCGAGCTTTCCGGCAAGGCTGCAGACAAAGTAATTGAGGGGGTAACAGCTCCGGCCTGATACTGCAAAGTAAAACAGAAAAAGAAGCCGGGGCCGCGCTCCGGGTTCTTTTTCGCTTGAAGCGTGCGGTAACGCTTGATCTGATTGTGCTGACGTTGCTCTAACTAAGGTCTGGTGTTTGATCCTGCAAGGTGAGGTGCAATGCTTGTTGCTCAGATTTCGGATATTCATGCGTCCTGTGAAAATGAGAACCTATCCCGTTTGAACTCAGTGATTTCATGGGAGCTATTGTCAATTCTGGTGTATGAGGTTTTGCTTAAGCAGCTTTTTGATCGGGTTCTGGCTGTTCAATTCCATCCTTGAAATTGATGCCTGTGATGACTTTGC
>CANNAV010000132.1 GCA_947502585.1 uncultured Pseudovibrio sp. | reverse complement strand
TGCTTGCCACGTGGATCAGGGACTTCTCTCAGTAAAGCTCTCAGAGATTTCATCGGTTTCTTACAATAATTTGTCATTAAACCATAGATTCAGAATTCAAACAAATATTCAATAGGTTAATGAAAATTAATAAATCACCTGATCAATCCGCCAGGAGATCGTGAAACTTCATCATTTCATTGTTTTACAGGCCGACAATAGTCATATCGTCAATAGTATCTTACTAACCCCACCCCCCGGAATCCATAAGGAGCCTTTCTCTTTAGTCTCGCCAGTAACCTCAAATCCGTTCTTCTGAAGCACATTCAAAGATTTCGGAGAGGGGAACAGGCCAGTGCTTATCGCAGCAGCATTCAGCAGGTTGAACACATAATCACAAACCAGATCAGTCGCTTCACTGGCATAACCTTTACCCCATTGGGATTAAGCCAGCCAGTAACCGAGGTGCGGCGTTGTCGGAATATTGCGGATTCCTATGACGCCGATATGGCCTTCGCCGTTGTCAATCACCCAGTTAATCTCTTCGTTGTGAGGTGTCGTGCGGATACGATCAAACCACCAGTCACCATTATCCTTTGTATAAGGATTAGGAACGACAGTCAGCATCTTGCTCACATCAAAATTACTCTCGCGAAAATCGCGAAGGATCAGGCGCTAGGACTGTAACTCCGGGAAAGTGACAATCTCTTCTTACTCTTCCTGGAGCATCTGCTTATTGCTGCTGACGCTTTTCTCTTAAATACACGAAGATAGCGTCGTGCCCGCGACCCGGGTGCCCGCAACGTGCTGGTGCTATCCAATCCTGAGCTTTTGGTTCCCGGGAAATCAACTAACCCCCTGCCAGCAATGCCAGGGTAACGATCACAAAGGTACGAGGGAGCAAAAGGCTGTTGCCGCAACCTTGCTCAAAGACCCAATCCTGCCATCTGCTGAAAGTCGCGGGGCACATGAACTGTCGCGCCAGCCAGATCAGAAGAGCAGGGCCCATTATCAATTGCCCGAAAAACACACATATCGGCGAATTGGAGGTGATCGACGCCTGTATCTTTATTCGCAAAGGAGCAAAGCAAACAGGCAACAATCTGACGGTTTTAAAATCCGAGAGGAACTTTAAAAGTCTGGGAGCGGTCACTATCCTGGACCACCCCAAATGCAAGCGCTTCGAGTATATTTCTGGAATTATTTTTATCCCGTGATGAATATTCCAAGAATATCGATAAGACACGCAGTGCAATCGCAAGCTTCCCCAGTTTTGTTTTTTTTCCTCAGTTTTTATGAATATTGTGAAATCATGAGGGAATAACTATGGATTTGACTTAGGAAAAGCACCGAGAATTAAAAAAAGTGGTTTTTCAGGTGTCTGATAGAAAGCTGGCTCTTTACTTATCGCTCAATATGTGGAATGCCGTCTCTACGTTAAGATTATCGACACCCTGTCTCCTTATTAGGCGTCAGTGCATTCGATTTCGCCCTGACGCAACCAAAGCTATCTGCATGTCGCAGCGGCACACTAACTAGGAGATATCACGATGGCTAAAGGCACCGTGAAATGGTTCAACAGCACTAAAGGATTCGGTTTTATTGCACCTGAAGATGGAAGCAAAGACGTATTTGTTCACATCTCTGCAGTAGAGCGCTCCGGTCTGTCTACTCTGGCTGATGGTCAGGACGTAACTTACGAACTGGAAGCTGGTCGTGATGGCCGTCAGAGCGCTGTAAACCTCGAAACCATGTAATTCGAGCTGTTTCAGTAAAAAGAGCGCAGCAATGCGCTCTTTTTTTTGTCTGGAATTTGTCCCGGGAACCAACACACCAACAGATGGACAGCCAGTCGCCTCCAATCGGCTGAAACGGCTGCCCTACAGAAACCCACCCTCCCAAAAATCAACACCTGACATCATGCCTTGCTGAGATGGCAGCCGAATGCCTTTACATTCCTCTCCCTGTACTCTTGTTTCTCCTCACCAAACTCACTAAAGCCTGGTGTAAGATACGGTATGGTACCCACGTGAGAGACGGAAAACCTGCATGGAACCGGAAAAAAAGGTATCGCGCGGAGAAAAGCGTAAGAACGAGCTTTTGGAAATAGCAACTGACGCGATTATCGAGCTTGGCTATGCCAACACTTCGATGGATGAGATTGTAAGACGCGCCCACGCCTCTAAAACCACAGTCTACAGGCACTTCAAAAATAAAGAAGCGATGCTGGCGGAGATTGTAAGCAACCTGTCTGAGGGGCCGACCCTCTCCATAAAACCTCTTGGCTCAAATGAAACTGGCGGATCCCGTCAGGAGCTGGAAGAGATTCTCTTCACCTTTGGTAAGTCAGTTCTGACCCTTATCTATGATGCCAGAACTCTGGGTCTTTGGCGCATGTTGATAGGTGAAGGCAGTCGTGCGCAACACATTACCAAATCATTTTTCCAGCTTGGTCCTAAACGCGCAACCTCCAGCATTGCACAGCAGCTTCAGCTTGCGAGTGACCTGGGGATCGTTGCCATTGAACAGCCTGAGAACGCAGCGGCCATATTCATGGGCATGTTGAGAGAGGACACTCATCTCGCTCTTCTGCTGGGTGTTCAATCCGCGCCGGACGAGCAGGAAACCTCAGATCATGTTCGCCAGTGTGCGCGCGATTTCATGAAAGCATATGGGGTCTGAGCTAACCTGCCTCGCCCCTCAGAAAACAGCCTGCTTGACGAAAGCGATTTTTATCTGCTAAGTGTACGGTACAGTATCGTACACTTATGGAGGTAGAGATGCTTGACAATAACACTGTGACACATCCCATCGTGACCCGGGCAGCAGCCATGCCAACGCCCCGGCACATCAGCCTAAACAAAACCAGGAAGTCAAAGGAAGGCATGGAGCTTGAGGTTGATTTCATCGCAGAGCTCACAGGCGATGGCTTTGTTAAGACCGGCGTGGTCCAACCCAACGTTCCCGGTTTTGGTGCGTTTGAAGTCCTCTGCGACGAAGGCTCATCCATTGGCGGAACGGACACAGCTCCTGCGCCACTATCCTACCTAGCCGCTGGCATAGGCTTCTGCCTGCTGACGCATGTGCATGGGTTGGCCCAGTCCCGTAGGCTGAACATCTCCTCCATCAAACTGGAGCAGAAGATGAAGTTCCAATCCAGAATTCCGGGAATGACCGCAGAACAAGGTACGGAAATGCTCGGTGTTTCAAAAGGCGTCGAGACAGTCATCATCATCGAATCGCAAGAAGACCCTTCTCTGATTGCATCTTTGGTGGAGGCAAGTGAGAAAGCCTGCATGGCGCTTCAAACCGTAGTAAATGCGATCCCGGCATCGACCACAATCATCAACAACGGCCAGAAACTCTGAGCCGGAATTGATGCGCAGGGCAGCATCTCAAGCGAAACAGCTTAAGAAGTTGCCCTCTTTTCCAGTTCACCTTCTCAACAATGTCTCCGAGAAGGGCGGAGGAAATACAATGGGATCCTCAACCCAAAACCACTACTTCCCCATCACATTCCGCAATCAGCTTATGGCAACAATTGTCTGGGCTCAGGTTTTTGTTCTCTACTGCATCGCGCTTCTGATCTTCACCAAACAAAATGAAAGCCAGATCTTCTGGGCAGACCCGTTTATCAAGACTGTACCGATCTACGTCTCAACCTGGCTCATTATTCTCACCTCTTTGCTTTTAGGGTGGTCCTGCTTCATCAAACTCGGTTGGGCAGGATTGATAAAACACACACCAGGTTTGCAGATCGTGAGCGGTGTAAGCACAGCAATCATAATAACCTGCATCATCTGGGCGTTCTTTGGGATTGATCTGCCTGACTTTGTCCCGGCAGAAGAAAGCTCACGGCCCGGCTATCTATTTGGTATGGTCGCTGGATATGGTGAAGAGCTCGTATTCCGTATGATACTGAGCGCACTGGTTTTCTTCGCAATGTTCAAACTGCTGCCAGGCGTTGAGTACAGATATCGCGTGTTTTGGTCTGCTGGCACTGCAATCCTCATAGCAGCACTTGCTTTTGTCTTTCTGCATGAGCTTGGAGAAGTCGATAGCGTCCTGCTGTGGAACCTGGTCGCCACGCGCATTCTCGTTCCCGGCATCATAATGGGGAGCCTGTTTTTTCTGGTCGGTCCGGGCTTTCTCATCTTCATGCACAGCGCAATGCACATCATGATACCGCTGCTGTTCGATTAATCCCAAAACTTGTCGCGCGCCCAACGGCACGCGACAAGCTAATCATCCTTAAACCGTCACCGCCCGCATGGCTTCCCACAAATGGCGGGTGAGCTCCACGTTGATGAGAGTGACTTCTTCTCCGCGAGCACGACTTTTTTCTGGTTGCGAGCCGATCGTCTGAAAGCCGTTCTTCGCCAGCACGTTCAGGGACCCGTCATTTTCTTCAAACGCGCCGGAGGTCACTTTGGTGGAGCCCAGTTCCTCAAAGCAGTAATTGACCACCGCCTCAGTTGCTTCACTCATATAGCCTTTGCCCCAGAATGGTTGCCCCAACCAGTAGCCAATGCGCGGGAAGCCATCTTCTGGGATGCGTATTCCAATGACGCCTGAGAACCCGTGTTCGGATTCAATAACCCAGTTGGTCTCTTCATTTTGAGGCGTTTCACGGATGTGGTTCAACCACCATTCCCCATCTGCTTTTGTGTAAGGGTAGGGCACCACAGTCAGCATCTTGCTGACTTCAAAATTGCTGATGTACTCACAGATCGGCTCCAGATCATCCTGCTGAAACTGGCGGAGTGTCAGGCGATTTGTTTTGAGTTCAGGAAACATCATCATTACTCACGTTTTTTTGTCCGAATTAGTCAGTCGAAGAAAGTCATTGCGGATCACTTGCAGCTGGATCTCATCGAGCTCCACATTGCCCCGTGCGCGGCAGACGTGCTTGGCCTCACCAGTAATATTGAAACCCAACCTGGTCAGCACTCGCAAAGAGGCAGGGTTTTCTTTAAAAACCCCCGTGCGCACGACAAACAGCTCTCGGTCCTCAAAAAGATAGGTAAGAACAGCACGCAAAGCCTCGCTCATCAGGCCTTTGCCCCAATACTCCTGCCCAAGCCAATAGCCAACGCTCGCAGCACCTTGTAGTTCCTTAGCTTTAAGCCCGCCAATAAATTGTCCATCAAGCTCAATCGCCCAGGTCACATTCTCGGCTGTATCGTTCGCAAGAGCCTGCTCAATATAATCCTGTCCATCCGCTTCCAAAAATGGATGCGGTTGTCTGCTCAGCCATTTGGAGGCCTCAAAATCCCCTAGGTACGCACAAAGCTTCTCCAAGTCGGCTGCCCGCATCTCCCGCAATACAAGCCGCTCGCTGCTAAGAGCGGGGAAGGTATTCGAAGTTGTCATGGCGTTCAACCTTCCGCTTCTGCAGGGTCCACAAAGCCGACTTTGGGCAATGCAAGCCGGACATGTGGAACCATGGTATCACCACGGCCTTTGGAGGGGATAGTTTCTTCGCCAACTTTGCTGAAGCCCATCTTATCCAACAAGTGAGAGGAGGCAGGATTGTCGGCAAACACGCCAGCCTCAAAGCTCCTGATGGAGTGCTGTTCAAACCCGAAACGCAAAACTGCGCGAAGCGCTTCGCTCATGTAACCACGCCCCCAATAAGGCTCACCCACCCAATAACCGGTCCAGCCAGTTACATCCTCAAACTTTGCCCAGATACAGCCAATCAGACCAGTCCCATCGTCAATGGCCCACAACACCACACTCTCAGGATCATTGGTCTTGCCGCGATGGATGTAGAACCTACCAGTCTCTTCCGTAAACGGATGCGGCATGCCCGAAAGCATGCTCGCAATTGCATAAGAGTTTGCCAGCTGGACAAGGCGCTCCAGATCACCGTCGTCGATCATGCGCAATTGGAGCCGGTCTGTTTTCAGCTCTGGAAAAGCCATCCTATCTTATCCCCGCCACGGCAAGCTGTGGTTGCTCCGCAGACTGTGCCAGATTGAGTTCAAATTTCTGCGTCTCGATTTCGTCGGCTTCTCTGGAAACGCAGGAATGTGTGCAGACGGAGGTTGGGACGAATCCATTCTTCATAAGAACGCGGAATGACGCAGGATTCTCCAAAAAAACGCAGGCATCAACGTTTTCAACGCAACGCTCATTTTGTAGATAGTTTACAACGGCTTGCACAGCTTCACTCATATAACCCCGCCGCCAGTAGTATTTTCCAAGCGCATAGCCCAAAGAAGCGGATTTGCCGATCCTGTGCGCACCAATGGACCCGATCAAGCCGGTACCATTGTCAATTGCCCACACCACATCCGTGCTCAGATCATTAGAATGGTTACGAGTGATAAACTCATGCGCCCACTCATCAGTGATCGGATGCGGAAAACTGGCAGTCATCCGCGCCACATCAAAGTCAGAAAACAGGAAGCGCAGCCGCGGATAGTCGTCGGGCTGAAGTGCTCTTAAAATCAACCGGTTGGTTTGTAATTCCGGAAAGATCATTGCGCTGCCTCCTGCGCTCTGGCTTGTTGTGCGCTGATAAAGTCGAGGGGGGAAATAAGGAACTCTTCTGTCGGATAATTTCCGGCAGGGCGGGCACGACTTCGGCCCTCATTCTGTCCGGTATGAGCAAAACCCAGTTTTCGGAGCAGCGCCTGAGAGCCTGCGTTGTCGCTAAACGCATCCGCAAAGATAGAAGGCAGCTCACGCTCCAGCAGTAAGTAGCGAAGAACCTCGATAACCGCTTCATACATAATGCCTTTTTTCCAATGATCTTCCGTAAGCCAAAAGGCGATTTCCGGCTTTCTGGAAAGGTGACCTGCGCCAACGCCGCCAACCACTTCCCCCTGAAGCTCAACAGCCCAGTTCACTCCATGGCCAAGGTCGCCAGGCATAAACCTTTGCAAAAAGACCTCAGCATCCGCTTTGGTATAAGGATGCGGAGCACTCGCCAGCATACGCGTAACATTCTGATTTTGCAGCAATTCCACAATGCGTGGCGCATCCGTCTCTCTCCATTCCCGAAGTGTCAGGCTGGCTGTTCTCAAGCGAGGAAAAGTGGTCATAGTGCTGCTCCCATCATCACATGCGCATCACCATGCAATGCCTCAAACCGATCCCGCGGCAGATGCATAATGATATTCTCAACGTCCTGTTGCAGAGGTTTAGAGTAGCGAAGGCAAACACCAGCAGGCTCAAAGCCTAGCTTTTTCAATACCTTCTGAGAGGAGTAGTTCGTCGCAAATACGCGAGCGGCGAACGTATCACAAGCAGCGCGCGCAAAGCCCCAATGCAGCGCAGCAACACATGCTTCAGTGATATAGCCCTGGCCATGTGCGGCTTCGGAAAGCCAGTAGCCAATGGTTGGCAGTTCCGGGAATTCCTTGAGATCACCGGGTTTTTGGACTTCGACGCTACCAATAAGCTGTCCGTTACAGTCGATGGCAAACGGAAACGAGTCCGTTTTAGCATTTGCAAGGCGCGCATGTTCTATAAAGGCTTTGGCTTCCATCATGGCTGGAGGCCACGTTAATCCGGTGAGCCAACGTGCTATTTCATAGTTAGAATGTCCGATCTCCCAAAAGCGAGGGAAATCGTCATATTGGAACGGGCGCAGTTGCAGTCTTTGGGTACCTATAGTTGTGGTTAGCATTGTAAAAGGCCTTGTTAATCAAACTCATATTTCTCTAATTGTTCGTTGAAGCAGGTAAGTGAGGATAAAACGCAGCACGGCCAGATAACCCGGATTGCAGACAGAGCGACTGCATAAGGATCACATTAAGGCCCGCTTGTTCTGTGTGGTTGAGGGTAAGCCGATAAAGCCAAACAACAATCACGCTGCCGGACGCAGGTTGCTGTCATTGCAACCTGCTGATCTGGCACCACTTAACCAGCAGAACCCCATCGCGTATTCGCGATCCATTGGCTGCGGGTCAGTGTAAAGCGTGTGGCATCCACAACGGCCCTGGCGCCGAGAGAATGCAACTTTATCGTTCCCTCCTGCTTAAAGCCGCACTTGGTTAGCACGCGGTGCGAGGAAGGATTGCTCACGCGGCAAGAAGCAGAGAGCTCCATAACGCCGTTGGAAAATGCAAATTCGATAACAGACTGAACGGCTTCTGTAGCATATCCCTGACCCCAGAATGGCTCGCCCACCCAATAACCCAAGTGCACAGCACCCAAATCCTCAGCAAGCGGGTTGAAACCGATAGCACCAATAATTCGGCCAGTGTTCTTCATGCGGATCGCGAATGTCGCCTGAGATGGCAACTGCACATCACACCGTTTCACGAGCGCTTTAGCGTCTTCATACGTGAATGGATGCGGCATGTTCGTCAGCTTCTCAGCGATCCGGTGATTGTTGGCTAAAAACAGGATGTCAGCCAAATCATCCTTGCGCGCTCGATCGATGACAAGACGCGTGGTGTCCTGCGGCGACCCGGCCGCAACGCAACTGC
This sequence comes from uncultured Pseudovibrio sp., assembly GCA_947502585.1. Taxonomy (GTDB): domain Bacteria; phylum Pseudomonadota; class Alphaproteobacteria; order Rhizobiales; family Stappiaceae; genus Pseudovibrio. The sequence continues at coordinate 1,450 of CANNAV010000132.1, read as the reverse complement.
TTTCTTCCGGGATTTCTTCGTATTCAACTACCATGGTTCTGGCTCCGGTCTACTGCCCATCCCACTGGACAAATAAAAAGGGAAGATGGCGTCCCACCTCCCCTTTTTCTGATCTTTCGATCTGGACCGGATTTTCCAATCCGTCGGGGTCTGATGAGACGCCGACGATTTGGATTATCACGTCAGCGTTACTCAGCGGCGAGTGCCACTGGCATCACATTAATAAATGTTCGGCCATTGCGTTTTTCTTCGAATGCAACTTTGCCTTCGACCACCGCAAAAATGGTATGGTCTTTACCAATGCCAACACCTGCGCCTGCGTGCCACTTAGTGCCACGTTGACGTGCAATGATGTTGCCAGGAATCACGGATTCGCCGCCGAACTTCTTGATACCAAGGCGACGACCAGCTGAGTCGCGACCGTTGCGGGATGAACCGCCAGCTTTTTTATGAGCCATAACGAAGTACTCCTCGTTTAATCTTCAGGACAGAAACTTGCGCGAGTTACTTCGCTGCGAGTTCCTTTGCCTGTGCAACCCAGTTATCACGTTCGAAACGGCCTTTAGTGCCGGTTTCTTCTTCAACGCGGGCGATGTCTTCAGCAGAAAGAGCTGCAATCTGTGCGTAGGTAGAGATACCAGCAGCATTCAGCTTTTTCTCGATTGCCGGGCCAAGACCCTGCAACTTTTTCATGTCGTCGTAGCCTTCAGCGGCAACTTCCATAGGAACGGCGGTTTTTTTCGCTGACTTAGCGCCGCTGGTCAGGATCTCAGTGATTTTCACAGTAGTGAAAGCCTGACGGTGGCCATTACGACGACGGGAATTCTGACGACGACGTTTTTTGAAGATGATGATCTTGCGATCACGACCCTGCTCAACAACCTCAGCTACAACAGAAGCGCCTTCAACGGTTGGTGCACCAATGGTGGTTTCTGCATCTGAACCAACCATTAGGACTTTGTCAAAAGTCACTGTTTCACCAGCTTCGGCAGAAACTTTTTCGATCTTCAGGAGATCGTCAGCAGCAACAGTGTACTGTTTACCGCCTGTTTTGATGACTGCGAACATGCGCATGTCCTTCTTATCTAAGCGCACCCTTTGGCGTCGCAGCAAGCTGCGAACTTTGTCGACCGTTTCCTTTATGCTCCAGGAACGTCCCATATGAGGGAGATTGACCGCAAACTCCGGAAAAACCAGAAGGCGGTTTCGTCGTTTTGCCTCGGACAGCGCGAAAACACGGGTTTTCCCGCAATTTATGAGCTGATGGAATATACGCAGGCATTTTGTAATGTCAACGCAGAATATCGCCATTCAAGGCGATTTATTAATTTTCATTAACCTATTGAATATTTGTTTGAATTCTGAATCTATGTTTTCATGACAAATTATTGTAAGAAACCGATGAAATCTCTGAGAGCTTTACTGAGAGAAGTCCCTGATCCACGTGGCA
>CANNAV010000131.1 GCA_947502585.1 uncultured Pseudovibrio sp. | reverse complement strand
AAGACAAAAACATCATCCAGATCTGATCAACCCGCCAAACCTGAAATCAGAATTTACAGCAGACCTGGGACTTGACCTATAGCTCGCCCGTGTACTCAATGCCCGTCTTGTCAATGTTGTTGAGCAGAAACATTGAGCTGTAGACGTGCTTCATCAGAAACTGCCAGACTGCATCCCGATGTTGACCGGATAATTTTTTAATTTTCATGGCAATGCTCTTTGTCGGAAACCCGTAGTGTGGCACAGTATAAATACCTGGTCCACGGACCGGAGTTTACATTATCTCAACTGATTATCGGTTTCACATCAAGGATGGCAGGAAGGTGATGATTGCCGGGAAGGCCACCAGGACAGCTACGGTCAACACATCTGCTACGAAGAATGGTGTCGCACCACGGAATACTTCCTGAACTGGTATGTCCGGACGCACACCGGAAACCACGAAGCAGTTCAAACCAATGGGCGGGGTGATCAGGCAGAGCTCTGCCATTTTCACGACGATAATACCAAACCAGATCGCACAGGCTGCGCCGGACATGCCGAGCGTGCTTTCTGCTGCGCTGACATCCAGACCACCATTGAGTGCCATAATCGCCGGGAAGACGACAGGAAGGGTCAGAACCAACATGCCGATCGCATCCATGAACATGCCGAGCACGGCATAGCCGAGAAGGATGAAGACGATGATCATCATTGGCGGGTAGTCCAGCGCGATTATGAACTCGCGAAAGGCATCGGGCAAGCCCGCGAAGCCAAGGAAACGCACGTAGACCAGTACGCCCCAGATGAGGGTGAAAATCATCACTGTCAGCTTTGCGGTCTCATGAAGAGCCAGAAAAAGCTGCCTGGTGCGCATGCCTTTGTAAAATGCCGCCAGAAGCACCACGAACGCGCCACAGGCACCAGCCTCTGTTGGTGTTGCAAAGCCGAAGTAAAGGCTGGAGAAAATAATCAGGATCACGCCAATAATCGGTAATGTGCCCGGTATGGATTCAAAGCGCTGCTTCCAGCTATAGCCGCCAATTGCGGGTGCTCCGCCCTGCCATGCAGCGATGAAGTAAATGATGGCAGCGTAAATAAGAACGGAAACAACACCGGGCAAGAAGCCAGCCATGAGGAGCTTGCCGACGCTCTCTTCCACCAAAATGGCGTAGATCACGAGGATCGTGCTTGGCGGGATCAGTGATGCCAGTGTTCCACCAGCTGCAACCACGGCTGCCGAGAGCCGTTTGGAGTAACCCGCTTCCAGCATTTCCGGGATGGCTACACGGGCAAACACCGCAGAGGTTGCCGTTGAGGCACCGGACACGGCTGCAAAGCCCGCTGTTGCGAAGACCGTTCCGATAGCCAACCCACCCGGAAGCCAGCCAAGCCAGCGTTTGGAGGCTTCAAACAGTTGTTTGGTCAGGCCAGCGTAGTAGGCCAGAAAGCCAATCAGGATGAAGGTTGGCAAAACTGAAAGGGCATAGGTCACGGACTTTGAATGAGGAATCGTGCCTGCCATTTTTGCTGCTGTCATAACGCCGCGTTCGAAGCCCAAACGCATGGAGAAGATTGCGACCATGCCCATGATGCCGACAAATGCAGCGGCGAAAGCCACACGGACGCCAATGATAACAAGGAGTAAGAGCACTCCGGTCATGATGAGACCAATGTCAAACGGAGTCATGATACACCTCCATGAGCAGGTGTTCTCATCCCTGGGCCCTCGTCTCCGTTTTCGGCGGAATGGAATGTCTCCTCAATCTCAGCTTTTGCATGTTGGGCAGCATCCATTACGTGCGGCAAATCCAGAACTGAAGCGGATGGATTAATGATCAGGCGGGTGTAGCCAAACAACTGAAGTATGAGACGAAGCCACAACAAGGCCAAAGCAAGCGGAACTACAAACTTGGACGGCCAGGTCGGGATGGAAATATCCATCGTGCTGTCTCCGAAAGTCCATGCTCGGTCAAAGTGCAGGAAGGAGCCATAAATCAACACCGCTACAACAAGAAGGATTGTCAGCACGCCAAGGAATTCGGCCATCCACTGAGCACGCCCTTTGAAGACACCAATGACCAACTCCATACGGATGTGGCCACCAACACGCTGGCAGTAAGCGATACCCATAAATGCGAACACAGCCATTGCTTGCTCTGTAATATCAATAAAACCGGGTACAGGCTGGTTGAACAGATTACGTCCGACGACCTGAACGACTGCCAGCAACATCAAAATGAGGATAGATGTGGCTGCAATGAGGTTGAACAGGTTCTCAATTACTCCCAGTGCACCATTAAAGCGGAGATAGGCCATATCCCCCCTAGGATATGCGGGGCCGTTTGATCTGGACATATTATTCGCCCGACTTTAAGAGAAATGTTGTGCCTTGCCCTCGCGTATCGCAATTGAGCCGGCTCTTAAACAAACCTCCGATGAGCAGCACCCATCGGAATAAAAGCGCACCACTTAGGATGCGCCTTATGATAAGCAATTACTTACCAGAAATTGTGTTTTGTACCAGTGTGAGCAATTCTGCTGCTGGAAGACCCTTTGCAGACATGTCCTCAACCCACTTGTCCCAGATTGGCTTACCCGCAACAGACTTGAAGGCTTCAAGTTCTTCCTCACTGAAGGAGATTTGCTTTACGCCGTATGCTTCCAGAGCTGGGTAGAACTTGTCGTAAACCTTTGCGTAGGTGTCCAGGTAGTGCTGAATTGCAGGTGCTACACTCTCATTCAGCGCTTTCCGGAACTCTGGTGACAGCATTTCATAGGCATCAGCACTGACGACAACCGGGCAGCTCACAGTGCCCGGGTTCATATTGTTGGTCCACCAGCTGCCAGCTTCAATCGTTTTGAATGACAGATGTGCGTGAGGCGCAAAAGCTACTGCCTGAACGGTACCGGAATCTATTGCCTGATAAGCTTCAGAAGCTGTCACCGTTGTTGGAACCGCACCGATGATCTTCATCGCATTACCAACTCCGCCAAGAGCACGCACACGCATGCCTTCAAAGTCAGTCAGCTTTGCAGGAGCGTCACCTTTGCCGAGCAGGTTGTACTGCGGCATTGGAGAGGGCATCAACGGCTTTGCATTCCAGCGGCCAAGATCTTTTTGAACTGCCGGGTGATTGTAGAGCGCGAAATCAACCTTTACCTGAGTTTCCAGATCCGGCACGCCGAGAAATGGCAATTCGGTGGTGGTTAGAGTCGGATTTTTGTCCGCATGATAAGATGCGCAAAACTGTGCCATCTCGAACGCTCCGATAGAAATGCCATCGAGGTTTTCGCGAGATTTGGAAAGTACTCCGCCGTAATGCAGCTTGATTTCGAATTTACCGTTTGTGCGTGCTGCCACTTCTTCAGACAGCTTTTCAACATGCTCGGTAAATGCACGGCGTTTGCCCCACAACGAGACATTCCAGGTCACATCTGCAGCCAGAGATTCGCCCACAAATGCAGAGCTAATTGTTGCTGCGAGAGCAGCTGTAGCTACCTTAAGATTTTTCATTTATAAACTCCTGAAATAAAATGGCCGTCCTTGCGATATCCGCATATCCAGCCCTCCCTGAATTCCTTCAGACGTAGAAATATCACAATTTTTTCAGTAACAAATCTTAGTAATTCGAATATTTGATGAATATTCACATGCCTCCGGTTTCATTCACTCAAAATATTTTTGCAGAAAGAAAGTGTATAAAAAATTTGCTCTTATTCAGACAATTAGTTGTTCTTTGTCTAAAGTATAATGAATTTAAGTATACCTGTTCAGGGTGAAACTGGTCTATCTTACACTCCCTATTAATAATAATAGTGAAACTGCTATATTTATCAAAATCTTACCCCAATTATTGAGGTTGATAAGGATCAAAGCAGCTATTGCAATGCTGACCTAATATTTCAGGCGAGGGACAACCTCCCGTACCGCTAAGAAATAGAGGGCAAGGAGACAAGGCTTATGGCAATCAAGGACATTCTCACCATTACAGACCTTAACGGCGATCAAACAGCATCCAGGGTTGCTGTTGAATTTGCCCGACAGTCAGGTTCCCATGTGACGGGGCTTGCATTGGCATTTGAGCCAATCGTACCAGGTTTTCTGGCTGCACCAATGCCAACCGATTATCTGCAGGTTGCTAAAACCCAGGCCTTAGATGCTGCCAGGGCTTCCACTGATAAATTCAAAGGCTACGCAGAACTTGCTGGTACCTCTGCTGAATCCCGTGTGGAAGAAATCATCACCGGTGGTAATCTTGAAGCGATCATGGGCCATTGTCGGCTGAGCGACATGGTTGTGGTTGGTCAGGACAATCCTGAAGCACCAGAGCCAATGCGTGAAATGCTGATCGAAGGGCTCCTGTTCGAATCTGGTGTGCCGACGCTGATTGTTCCATTTATCTCCAAAGGTGACTTCCAACTGAAGAAAGTTGTTTTGGCATGGGATGGCAGCGCAACCGCAGCACGTGCAGTCCATGCAGCGCTTCCAATTCTGGAAATTGCAAAGCATGTTACAATCGTGATCGTGAACAAAGGTCTGCCTCTCGAAGGTGAGCCAGGTTCTGACATTGCAACGTATCTTGCCCGCCATGATCTGGAGATCAATGTTGATGTGATCAACAACCCACCAATCGGTGTTGGTGATGCGCTTCTCAACTATATCGCCGAAAATGGAGCAGATCTGCTTGTTATGGGCGGTTACGGTCACAGCCGAATGCGCGAATATCTCGTTGGCGGAGCAACCCGTGATATTTTACATTCCATGACTGTTCCGGTTCTGATGGCCCACTGATTTAGTCGGGGACCGTCCCATATTGTCTCCCGATCCTTGCCCATTTTGAGAGGTAGAGAGGTGTCGCTTGTCTGTTACACCTCTCTTTTATTGAGGGTCAGGCACTCATCAATACCATCGTGAAGGGCATTGGTCTGAATTGAATACCCTGTAACAGCACCTGAAACTCAATGGAGTTTGACGGAAATTACGCTATGGCGATCTGCAATCTAGAAGGTTTGACCTCTCCACGTTCCGTTGCCATTGTTGGCCCGAACAGCAAGCAGGAGTTGGTTCTGCAACGTCTCATTGACAGCCTTGAAGGCTGTGGTTTTTCCGGACCCGCAACATTTATTGGTTTGCGCGATACTTCGGCGGATGGGTTCAGGAGTGTCACTTCAATTCCAGAGGCAGACGGTAAAGCAGATCTCGCCGTTTTGCTGGGGGATCACACCACAGCTGCAGATGACATCAGGCGGCTTGGAGAGCAAGGGACGCGAGCAGTTGTTATTCCTGCGAGCGGGTTTGACAGTTGGCGTGATGAGCACCTTGATGCGCTTTTAAAAGCAGCGTATCCGTACAATATTCGAATTCTCGGCCCGGGTAGTCTCGGGATCGCCTCTCCGCATTCCAGGCTCTCTACGCTACTGACAAGCGAGCAGGCATTGAAGGGGGAGCTGGCGCTGATTTCCCGTTCCGGCACCATCTTCAACACCACTTTATCGTGGGCCAAAGCTAACTCTATCGGGTTCTCCGGTGTTATTTCTCTTGGACGCCGCCTGGATGTGGATGTCTCTGATTTACTGGACTGGTATGCGCAGGATTACCGGACCAAAGCGATTCTTGTGCACCTTGAAACCATTGCAAACCCGAGAAAGTTCATGTCGGCAGCCCGTGCAGCCGCACGTTCCAAGCCCGTGATCGTTATTCGCAGTGGTGCAAGCCGTGACCAACACATTTCAGGCACCGCACATTCCAGCCGTCTGGCAACGCGCGACTCCGTTTACGATGCCGCCTTACAGCGTGCTGGGGTGCTCCGTGTTTATGACCTTGATGAGATGTTTGAGGCGGCGGAGACTGTGACTCGTGTTGCACCATCAGCAGGGCGTCGTCTTTCCATCATCGCAAATGGGCGTAGTCTGGCAACGCTGGCTGCTGACCGGCTTGCGAAAGTCGGAGGTAAGCTGGCGCCGATCAGTGAGGAGACCAGGGAGAAACTCAGCTCTTTGACCCGTACTGACGCAAGGGCGGGCAATCCACTGGTTTTGTCTGAAGCGGCGAGCCCTGCGGAGTTCAAAGAGGGCATCAGTGCTTTGTTGCAAGGCACGAGCTCCGACGGAGTGCTTGCCATTGCTGCACCAACGGCTTTCGCAGACTTTTCTGAGGTTGCCAAGGCTTTTGCTGAGGCCGGAAAGGAAGACAGCAAACGGCTTGGCAAGCACCAGGCCTTTGTGACAACACTGGCTGGTGGCGCCAATATTCCACGACAGGTTCTGGATGAAGCGAGCGTGCCTTGCTATCCAAGCCCGTCTGGCGCAATCCGTTCCTTTATGCATCTGGTTCGTTACAAGGAAGCCAAAGATCACCTTACCGCTGTGCCGGACAGCCTGCCCAGCGATTACAAACCTAACCTGCGCTTGGCTAAAGAAACAATCCGCGTTGCGCTGGAAAACGGGCAGAAATGGCTTTCTCCTTTGCAAACGCGTGAACTTCTGCGGGCTTATGCAGTCAATCAGGTAGAGTTGCATCTGGTCAAAACCGTCGAAGAAGCCGCGAAGGTTGCTGAAGTCCTGTTCGATAAACACAATCAGCTTGTTTTGAAAGTCAGTAGCCCTGATCTGACTTTCAAGTCTGATGTTGGCGGCGTGCAACTTGGCGTTGACAGTGTTGCTGGTGTAAAGGCGACTTTCGAGAAGATCCTTGGCAATGTAAAACACTCCTACCCACATGCTGACATTATCGGTGTTGAAATCCAGCCAATGGTGACACGCAGATTTGGGTTAGAGACATATGCAGGCCTTGCGGATGACCCCGTGTTTGGCCCTGTGGTCGTATTTGGCAAAGGTGGTACATCTGTTGAGGTGGTTGGTGACCGGGCGATTGATCTGGTGCCTATTGACCTTAACCTCGCCAAGGCGATGATTTCTCGTACCAGTACATCTAAATTATTGAAAGGTTTCCGGAATCGGCCATCTGCCAATGTTGCGCAGGTGGAGCAGCTGTTGGTGAAGCTTTCGCAGATCGCGGTTGACTTCCCCGAGGTTCGTGAGCTTGACCTGAACCCGGTTGTTGTCGATGAACATGGCATTGTGGTGCTTGATGCACGTGTTGCGATCAGCGCTCCGGACAAACGGCCTGGACGGCAAGGCGCTTCTCGCCTGTCTATTGTGCCCTATCCTGTTGAATGGGAGCACACACATAAGCTGAAAGACGGCAAGACGATTCTGATCCGACCAGTCCGGCCTGAAGACCAGGGCAAACTGAAGGACTTCTTTGGGAAGGTCTCGGTTGAAGACCTGCGCCTGCGTTTCTTTGCTCCAGTCAAAGAATTCTCGCATACGTTTTTAGCTCGCCTTGTGCAGTTAGACTACGCACGAGCCATGGCGTTTTCGGCTATTGATCCTGAAACAGGTGACATTTTGGGTGTAGTTCGACTTCATGCAAACCCAGACCATACTGAGGGCGAATATGCGGTCATGGTTCAGTCCAACCTCAAAGGCATGGGTCTTGGCTGGGTCCTGATGAAGTTGATTATTCGCTATGCAAAGGTGGATGGCATCCAGACCGTAAAAGGGGAAGTGCTACGCGAGAACACCACCATGCTGGATATGTGCCGTAGTCTCGGTTTCCGTGTGAATCGTTCCCTGGATGATGGTGTGCTGGCGGATGTGGTTCTGGACGTCACAACCCTTGATCAGGAGGCGATGAGCTAGTGCATGTTACGCTCATATGAATCCGCACATCATACTTTAGCTCCTAATTTTAATGCGTATTCCCGAAAATCGGAGCCTTTTCGGGAATACGCTGCATACATCGCTTCCGACAGATATCAGATTAACTGGTCGCCACAGAGGCCTCGCGAATCTGAGACAGCGAACGGATTGGTGTGATCGCTTCAGGGTCCAGATGCAGGTGCAGCAGAGCTGGTTTTCCGCTTGCTTTTGCTGCTTCAAAAGCGGGACCGAACTCATCTGCCGTTTTCACTGTGCTGGAGTGGAAGCCATAGGCTTTTGCAACCTCAGCGAAGTTTGGATTGTGCAGTGTGGTCGCGCTGATACGGCCAGGATACTCTCGCTCCTGATGCATACGGATAGTGCCATAGATTCCATTGTCGACGACGACCACAATAATGTTTGCCCCTTCCTGAGCTGCCGTACCAAGCTCCTGAATAGTCATCTGCAGGCATCCGTCCCCTGCAAAGCAAACCACATCACGCTCAGGGAACTTCAGCTTGGCCGCCACAGCTGCCGGCAGGCCGTAGCCCATTGAGCCGGAAGTTGGCGCCAGCTGTGTGTTGTATTTGCGGAAGCGGTGGAAGCGGTGCACCCATGTTGCGTAGTTGCCCGCGCCATTGGTGAAGATGGTGGTGTCGTCGTCAAGGTTGCTCTCTATCCACTCCATCACCTCTGCCATTTGCAGGTCGCCTGTTACAGTTGGGCGAGCGCCTGACCATGCCAGGTAATCAGCATGAGCATCCCTCACCTTAGTTTCCCAGCCGGATTTTTGCTCTACGTCAAGTGTCGCCAGAGCAGCGCAAAAACCTGCCGGGCTGGCATTGATGCTCAGCGCTGGCAGATACACGCGACCAAGTTCTTCTGCTCCCGGATGGATGTGAACGACCTTTTGCGCTGGCACCGGAATATTCAGCATAGAATAGGACTGGCTTGGCATTTCAGAGAAAATATCGCCCAGCAGTACAATGAGGTCAGAGCTTTCAATACGTGCTTTGAGCTTTGGGTTGATACCAATACCAACATCACCAGCGTAACACGCATGGCCGTTGTCAAAGAGCATTTGACGACGGAATGATACGCCAACGGGCAGACTCTTCTTTTCCGCAAAAGCCCTGAAGATATCGCAGGTATCTTCAGACCAGCGTGAACCACCCAGTATGAAGAATGGGCACTCAGCACTTTGCAGCAGTTCACCGAACTCTTCCATCTGATGGTTTGACGGATACGTTTCAATCGGACGCATGGCCGGAACGCGCTGTGCCTTTGCCAGCTCAATCAGCATATCTTCCGGCAGAGCCAGCACGACCGGGCCCGGACGACCTGATGTTGCCACGTGGTAAGCACGGGAGATCATTTCCGGGATGCGTTCAGCCTGATCGATCTCGGCAACCCATTTGGCGATACTGCCAAACATCTGGCGATAGTTGACTTCCTGAAAGGCATCCCGTTCGCGCATATCGCGGGCAATCTGGCCGACAAACAGGATCATCGGTGTGGAATCCTGCTGCGCAATATGCACACCAGCTGAAGCATTGGTTGCGCCTGGACCGCGTGTCACCATGCAAATGCCTGGCTTCCCAGTCATTTTACCCCAGGCCTCTGCCATCATGGCCGCACCGCCTTCCTGACGGCACAGGGTTATTGGAACAGAAGCATCGTAAAGTGCATCCAGAACAGCAAGATAGCTCTCACCTGGCACACAGAAGATACGTTCAGCGCCCTGATCTTCCAGCGCATCCACGATTAACTGTCCACCGGTCCGCATTTTCTGGCTCATCCCTCACCCCATTCCTCATTCAGTTGAGGTAAAGATACGCGGTTTATGCTCCCGTGAAAATCTGCAGTATTTCTCTTGATTATTCCCATATGGAATGAACTGGGAAAATCGTGATGTAAATATTGAAAATTGCATGAAAGATTGAGGCATTTATTGCGTAACCCCGGTTTTCACTGTCGCAACAAATCCCGACCCAAGAATACCTCCTAAAGGCTGAATGATAGATTGGCTGTTGATCAGCATGCAAATTAACCCACCAGCTGGGTCAATTTGCATGCTGATCAACAATGGCTGGACCACGCGTGTGATGGGGCGGCATACGGGTGTGCAGAGCGATGATATTGGTGTGATTGACCGGGCCGTGAGGTCAAGTCCCAGGTCTGCTGTAAATTCGGATTTCAGGTTTGGCGGGTTGATCAGATCTGGATGATGGTTTTGTCTT
>CANNAV010000130.1 GCA_947502585.1 uncultured Pseudovibrio sp. | reverse complement strand
GAATACTGGATCGCTTTAAGCAGGCTGGTTACGCTCTGCAAAGAAGCTTAAAAGCACCGTATTGCTTCGCGTGAGCGCACAGACAAACTATCGTGACAAAGTGGCGCGAAAGAACAGGCTTCACAATATCTGATGTCAGGGGGTCGGAAATGACAGGGGCCAGGTAAGGACAGAGCTGCCTTCAAGGAGGATACCGGTCGTTTGACTGAGTTTGGCCCCATCGGAAGGCATAGCGTTCCATCGCCAGTTCCCGCGGATCCCTATGGCCAACTCGCCAAAGCCGGCAATTTCATCACGATGTTGCAGCAGGCGCTGCCAACCAACCCGCGCCTGTTTAACTCTACGTTAACCTTGAGTTAACGGATTGTGCCCAGGATCTGGACATAAAACAGGTCCTGGAGGCTGTTCGCATGCATGGGATTTTGAGTAAAACAGTAGCAACTGTTGGTATAACTCTGGCATTAGCAAGCTTTAGCGTTCCATCCAGTAATGCCAGTGCGATTTCAGGTCACTGGTCAATTTCTGATGTGTTGTCATCCAGGACCTGCTCTGTGCAGCTCAGACCTGAGCCTGCGGCGAGCGGATATGGTACCTCATTTGAGGGGAAGAATTGTCATGGGCTTTATGCACCCATCTCCAGTGCCACAGCGTGGCGATGGAGCTATGACGACGGCTTGTCACTGTTTGATGCAGATGGGAAAGTCGTGCTTCAGTTCGATATTGATGAGCTTGACGGCCTGACCTCAGTCGGGCCTTCCTCGCTGTTTCTCATCATGCAGCCTGTACATCATGACAGTAAGGCCCCGGACCTTTCCGGCCTGATTGAAAAGGCCATTGTGGTGACGGCGCAGCGTTAGAGCCGGTTGCATTCATTTACGTTCACAGTCTTCCATCAAAGGGAAGGGGAACTCACGCTGTCTTACCTAGTGTGGGTGCTTAGGAAGTCACCCACGCGGCTTAATGCACGAGTGAGGTTTTCCTCTGAGTTGGCATAGGAAAAACGCAGATATCCCTCTCCCAGTAAACCAAAGTCGCGCCCGCCGATGAGTGCAACGCCTGCTTCCTCCAGTAGTGCTGAAGCTAAGGGTTTGGCCTGCCATTCTGTCTTCTTGATATTCGGAAAAGCGTAGAAAGCGCCTTTTGGCGTGTTGCAGGAGATGCCGGGCAGGGCATTCAATCCCTCCACCACGAGCTTCCGCCTGCTGTCAAATGCCAACATCATCTGATCGACCGCATCCTGAGGTCCTTTGATTGCTGCAATGCCTGCGTACTGGCTGGGTGTGTTGACGCAAGACCAGCAGTTCACAGCAAGTTTGCGGGCCTTGTCGATGAGAGAAGACGGCCAGACGGAATACCCCATACGCCAACCTGTCATGGCCCATGTTTTGGACCAGCCGTTGAGTAGGATGAGCTGTTCTTTGAGCTGTTCGAACTCCATCAGGGATGTGTGCCTGAACCCGTCATAGGTCATACGGGAATAAATCTCATCGGAAAGTACCGGCAAGTTTGGGTGGTTCTCCAATCCCTTCACCAGCTTCTCTATTTCGCCCCGTGGGGTGACGCCACCTGTTGGATTTGCCGGGGAGTTGAGAATAAGCAATGCTGTGCGCTTATTGATCAGGTTGAGAGTTTCTTCGGCTGAGAAAGCGAAGTCGTTTTTTTCGCGGATGGGCACCGGGACCGGCGTTGCTCCGGTGAACTCGATCATGGACCGGTAAATAGGGAAGCCTGGATCAGGATAGAGGATTTCCTTGCTAGGCTGGCCAAACATCAGGATTGCCATGAACATGGTAACTTTGCCGCCGGGAACGACCATGACGTTGCCGGGAGAGACGGTCGTGCCCGTTTCTGCATGCAAGCTTGCTGTGATGGTTTCGCGAAGCGGAAGAATGCCCGTTGCACCCGTATACCCATGGTGGCCATCACGCAGGGCTTTGACAGCTGCTTCTACGATGTGCTCCGGCGTTTTGAAGTCTGGCTGGCCAATGCCAAGGTTGATGATGTCCCGGCCTTGTTGTGTGAGCCGGGTTGCACGTGCTAAAACGGCGAATGCGTTTTCGTCACCGATGCGATCAAACGCCTCAATGGTTTTCAGCATGATGGTTGATCTCCCGGTCCAAAACCAGTCTGGGGGATCCTAGAGGATGGAAGGGATTGAATGCAAACGGAAAATGGTTGAGTGAACAGAGAGGAAAGTGCTGCTCTTGCCTGTTAAGGCTGATAGTTTTGAGTTTCTTGCTTCTGTCAGAAAATGGGTCAGGGATCCTCAGGTTTTTCGAATTGGTGTTTTTAGGAGTGGTCTTCATGTGCCTGAGAAGATCAGGTCTATGGTTGTTTTTCAGTTTGTGACGAAAAATCCGCTGCGCATTGTCGTGACAATGGCGATGTTGATTTTGACTTATCTGTTTTTCTTTTCTCCTTTGCTGAACAGCAGTATACCGGTTGCTGTTAGCTTTGCGGTGTTCCCCATCAGCTTTCGTATTTGTTTTCTGCCTGTTCTGGAGCTTCGACGAAAACCTGGGTTGTGATCCTTGCTGAGAGTCTCAGACCAATTCCGGGGGGCAGAAAGGACGATAACAACTAATCGGCAGAGAGGGGCTTTTGATGGCAGAGCAACTGTCTATATTGTGGACACGAGATTATCGCATGTCGGCGTTTGTTTGCATGAACGCGCCATGCCCTTGTTTTTTAACTGAGTGCAAGCGTGCACTCATCCAGGGAGACGTAAATGTCCGAGGCTGCTGATAGCCGTATTCCTGTTACCGTTCTGACCGGATATCTGGGCGCAGGTAAAACCACTTTGCTGAACCGTATTCTGAGTGAAAATCACGGCACGCGTTACGCAGTGATCGTCAATGAGTTTGGCGAAATTGGCATTGATAATGACCTTCTCGTTGAGACAGACGAGGAAGTGTATGAAATGAATAACGGCTGCATTTGCTGCACTGTTCGTGGCGATTTGATCCGTACCGTTGAGAACCTGATGAAGCGAAAAGGTGCGTTCGACGCGATTATTATCGAAACCACTGGTGTGGCTGATCCGGCTCCTGTCGCGCAGACGTTCTTCATGGATGATGATGTGCACGACGCAGCAAGGCTGGATGCTGTTGTTGCTGTTGTTGATACACGCCATGTTCGGCAGCGTTTGAAGGACACCACGGAAGCAGAAGATCAGATTGCGTTCTCTGATGTGATTTTGCTGAATAAGACCGACCTTGCTTCAGCAGAAGAGTTAGCTGGTGTTGAAGCGGCGATCCGCAGGATCAACCCATATGCGAAGATCCACCATACTGAGCGCTGTCAGGTTGCGATTTCTGATGTGCTGGATCGTGGTGCCTTTGAACTGGAGCGTATTCTCGATATTGATCCGGAGTTCCTGAAAAAGTCTGAGTCCGTGCAAGATCATGAGTGTGGCCTGGATCACGACCATCACAACGGGCACGCTCACAAACATGACCATGACCATCCTGACCATGAATGCGGACCCGATTGTAACCACGATCATGAAGACACACACTCTGTAAAGTCCTATTCCTTTACTGCTGGTGATCTTGACCCAAAGATCTTTTTTGACTGGATTAATCAGATCACACAGATTCAAGGGCCGAACATTCTGCGCATGAAGGGAATTCTGTCGCTCAGGGATGATCCGCAGCGTTATGTATTGCAGGGTATTCATATGAACGTAGAAGGAGACCATCAAAGAGATTGGCGTGATGATGAGAAGCGTGAAAGCCGCATTGTATTCATTGGTCGTGAGTTGGATGGTGCTGCGCTGAAAACTGCGTTTGAAGCCTGTGTTGCGGAGTAAGTTCTGGTGCCTGTAACTACTCCTCTTGATATTGACGGTTTTGTTATTTCTGCAAGCTTTGCTGGTGATGTCGCCGCCTTTGCCAGTGGTGAAGGTTCAGTCTTTTTTGCTGGCGGCCCGGAAACACAAACACCGGTTCATAAAAACGGTTTGCTTTGTGCAACGCCATCTCCCGATGGCAACTCTCTGATTACTGGCGGGGGCGATGGCCGGGTCTGCAAGGTCTGCGGCGATGGCCGTGTTGAGGAACTTGCTGAACAGCCTCGCAAATGGATCGACATTATTGCAACTGGCCCGCAGGACAGTGTGGCCTATGCTTCTGGTCGTACGGCCTGGGTTCGCCTGAAGAGCGGTGAAATCAAAGAACTTCAGCTGCCGCGAGCGTTTTCTGGCCTGGCATTTGCTCCTAAGGGGATGCGCCTTGCAGCCTCCCGTTATGATGGCGTAACATTGTTTTGGGTGAACGCCGCCGGTGACCCTCTGGAGCTGAGCTGGAAGGGTGCGCATAGTCTGGTCACGTATTCCCCTGAAGGGAAGTACCTTGTGACCACCATGCAGGAGAATGCTCTGCATGGGTGGCGTCTGGCCGACAGGCAGGACATGCGCATGACCGGTTATCCGGGCAAGGTGAAATCCGTGAGCTGGTCTGCCAAAGGCAGGTATCTGGCGACGTCTGGTGCTCAGGCAGCGATCCTCTGGCCGTTCATGGGTAAGAGCGGCCCGATGGGACAAGCTCCGCTGGAGCTTGGCGTCCGTGGAGACAGCATGGTGACTACGGTTTGCTGTCATCCCAGCGAGGAAATGGTTGCGATTGGCTATCAGGATGGCATGGTGATGGCTGTGCGTTTCCATGATAATGCCGAGGTTTTACTACGCCGTCCAGGTGCTGGTCCTGTTTCTGCCCTTGCATGGGACCGGAAGGGAACCAGGTTGGCATTTGGTACGGAAGAAGGTGCCGCTGGAGTCATCACCCTGCCAGACTAGCGCATGTGGGAGGTCTGCTATGATGTTTGCAAGAGTTCTGATGCTTGGCGTTGCACTTGTAAGCGGCACTGCGACCTCTCAACTCCCTGAGTTTGCTCAGCAATATCGCCAACGCCTCGGCGGCGCCATTGATGCTCTGGAAGAAGTGAAAGCCGACTTTGTTGCAGATGCGACGACGACCAACAAAAGCGTTTCGACAGCACTACAGCATATGGCGCAAAGTGAGGAGCAGTTTGTGAAGCTGCGCGGAGAGAGTATTGAACGGTCAATGGATCGGCTGGATTCCCTGAAAGAGCAGCAGTTGGCCATGACGAGTGCGGCAGCTTTTGAGCGGGTCTGGATTTTTCTGAAACAGCCAGACACCAGGATCTCCAGGGCAACCTGGGAAGACTTTGAGCCCGCAGTGCCTGTGACTGTTGAAGGCGGTGTATTGGCTGGTCTCGGGTTTGCAGTGGGTTTGTTCATGTTGCGCCTAGTCGGGCTGGGTGGACGTGTAAGGCGCCGCCGGAAGCGCGGAGGAAAACAGATAGTTGACGCAAGGTGATGACAGCCATCTAAAGCAGTTCGCATTCCAGTTAAGTCCGGACGAACTGCTTCTGGCTTTGTTTTGTGTATCGTCCCCCGGTGACTGGTGCCACTTTTGGAGGATACGCTGTAAGAGGTTTAATTGATGGATTCCATCACAAGAATTAGATGTTTTTTGCAGGTGGTAGAAAGCGGTGGCTTTTCGGCTGCAGCGCGGGATATGGGGCGCTCCAAGGCACTTATTTCTAAGTATGTGAGTGAGTTGGAAGATGAGTTAGGTGTTCGCCTGCTCAACAGAACAACCCGCCAGATTTCTCTGACACAGGTCGGTGAAGCGTATTTCCGTGAATCTGGCGAGCTTTTGCAACGGTTTGATGATCTGAAGGATGCTGTTCAGCAGGACCACCGTGAGGTGCGTGGTCGGTTGCGGCTCAGCGCGCCGCGATCATTTTCTGAGGCAACGCTGGGCAGAGTGCTTGCTTCGTTTTTACAGGACCATCCGCGCGTTGTGCTGGATATCGAGATGGAAGATCGCTTTGTCGATATTGTAGAGGAGGGGTATGATGTTGCTATCCGTGTGGCTGAGCTTGAAGCTTCCAGCCTGATTGCGCGGAAGATCCGTGACGTTCGTGTCGTGGTTTGTGCGTCTCCTGCCTATTGGAAAGGACATGGAATTCCCAGGAGTGCGAGTGATCTTGCGAATATGTCATGCATCATTGATACCAACTACAAGTATAAGACAAACTGGATGTTTCTGGAAAATGGTGAGCGGTTATCCGTTCCCGTCAAAGGGCCGATGCATGTGAACAGCGCGAAGACTGCTGTTACTGCGGCGCTGGCAGGCCTTGGTGTTGTGCGTTTGCCGATCTTTTATGTGCGGGAAGAGATTATGGCGGGAACGCTGGTGCCAGCACTGGAAGATTGTGAGATGCCCGGGCCGGCGATGTATGCGGTCTACCCGCACCGCAGGCACCTGTCAGCGAAGGTGCGGGCTTTTGTGGATTACATGGTCAACTGGCACAGGCAGCTGGAGCAGCATGGTGACTGCCCCAGGATGCCTGATGGGTCTGAACCAAAGAGAGCTAAAGCAGCAAAACTGATTTAGCTTCTGTTTTTGCGTATCTTTATCCGAAAATCAGTACCCGCTTTTCGGCAATACACAGTAGCGCAGTCCTTAGCTTCGGGCCGGATTGTGATGATGCTGAAAACGCTCCTCAGCCAACTCATCTGCGATGATATTGGTCGGGCGCTTTTCTGCATCGGCTCGGTCAAAGATCTGAGTAAGCGTGCCGCCAATGGCGAGGGTTTTCTGACGTACGATTGTGTCTGATGCTCCAGGCTCACCCAGAGCAACGGAAATAACACCACCGGCATTGATTGCATAGTCCGGAGCGTAGAGGATACCGCGTTTCATGAGAGCTGCGCCGTCCTCCTGGGTTTCAAGCTGGTTGTTGGCTGCGCCGGCGACGACGGCTACTTTCAGTTCTGGAATGGTATCAGCGTTCAGGCCTCCGCCGAGTGCGCAAGGGGCGAAGATGTCTGCTTTGACAAGGTGTGCGTCCTCTGGAGAAACGCTGCTTGCGCCGAGTTCTTCGATTGCGCGTGTTACGGCCGGTTCATAG
Source organism: uncultured Pseudovibrio sp. (assembly GCA_947502585.1). Taxonomy (GTDB): domain Bacteria; phylum Pseudomonadota; class Alphaproteobacteria; order Rhizobiales; family Stappiaceae; genus Pseudovibrio. The sequence goes on along the minus strand of CANNAV010000130.1, from coordinate 3,041 downwards.
ATGTCAGAGACGATCAGACGGGCGCCTGCTTCATGCAACTGGCGGGCGACGTCGTACCCTACATGCCCCAGACCTTTTAGCGATACAGCAAGGCCTGAGAGATCTTCTGAGCCGAATTTGTGCATGGCGGCAGCCTTGATGCCGACGAAGGTTCCCAGTGCGGTGTACGGAGACGGATCGCCAAAGCCTGTTGCGTCAGTCCCGCGAGCGAACTGAGTTTCGCTGCCAATGATTTCCATGTCGTCTGAGCTGATGCCTACATCTTCTGCGGTGATGTAGCTGCCAGACAGACGGTTGATGTGTCTACCAAACGCTCTGAGAAGTTCAGGGGTCTTATCAGTGCGCGAGTTTGCGATAATGACCGACTTTCCTCCCCCCAAAGCAAGATCTGCCAATGCATTCTTATAGGTCATGCCTTTTGAGAGGCGGAGAACATCGGTCAGTGCTTCATTTGCGCTTGCATAGTTCCATATGCGGCATCCACCGAGACCGGGACCGCGGTTGGTATTGTGAACCGCGATAATCGCTTTCAGGCCGGTTTCGTTGTCCGTTGCAAATACAATTTGCTCGTGCCCGGCGAATTCTGGATGATCCAGTGGGGTTATGTAGGTATCAATCGTTATTTTGTTATGCAATGGCACGTTCATTTAGCCCTCCCAAACGAAATTGAACAAGAAACGTTGCTGGGATACTGGTTTATTATTGAAGCAATATCCGGTTTATTTCATAGGGGATTAGCAGTAAATTCGGAAGAATTATCCGGGCGCTCCAAATTTCGGGAAAAACGTATCTCAGGACCTTCAGTAATCAGGTCTTGAATTTGCCGTTATTTAATTACAATTGTGTTGCTGGTCTCTGGCATATTATTTAGGCATCATGTCTCATAAGCTCCTACGGTATTTAACCACATTTTGCATACTGTTGGTATTTCTGTTGCCTTGCGGACAGGTCGCAGCGCATCCGCATATGTTTGTGCAGGCGCGCGCTGAGTTGGTGTTTGATGATGACGGGTATCTGATCCACATTCGACACAAATGGCTGTTTGACGATCTGTATACGGCCTATGCAGTGCAGGGGCTGGACTTTAATCAGGATGGATTGTCTGAAGAAGATGAGCTGGCTGAGCTTGCAAAGATTAATATTCAGGGGCTCAGCGAGTATGGCTACTTTACGTTTGGCGATGACAGTCAAACAGAGATAGATTTTTCTCAGCCATTTGCGCCGTCGATTAAGATGATCAAAGTCCCATTTGATGATTATTGGCTGATCAGCGAAGAAGACAAGCAGGCAATTGCAGAAGAGATTGCTGGTGGGAGCGGACAACCAGACACGCGCCCCGTGTTATTGATGGAGCTGAGCTTTTCATTGCCTCTTAAAGAAAAGGTCAAGGCCGACAAGCCAATCACGCTCGACGTCTATGACCCAACCTATTACATTGATTTCAAATGGTCTAAGACAGATATGGCCGTCACACTGAACAATGCTCCTGGCAATTGCTCCGTGGAACTGGCCCATCCGCCTGAGTTAAGCGGGCAAATCGCAGCGCAGTTGGCAACCATCGGAGCTGAGCAGCGTAATCTTCCTGAAGATTTGCAGAGTTACACCTCCGCACTGGTCAATCAGGTAATAGTATCTTGTGACGGCGTTGCTACAGCAGCAGCCTCTTCAGACAATAACAGGTTTACCTCAGAGGTCGCTGGCGGGCCGGTGGTGAGCGTTCCTGCTACTGCAGAAGATGCTGTGGCAACGCTTGCGCAAGGTGGTGATCCGATGGCGCTGTCTTCTGCTTCTGAACGTGAGAATGTGAGCGTAGTGGATGCGGATCTGCGTAACCCGGATATGAATATCTTCCAGCAGGGCAGGGCGGCCATTACGCGGTTGCAGAATGAGTTTTATCTTAAGCTGACAAGTGCACTGAGAAACTTCCGCACTAATCCTTCTGCCGGGTGGCTTCTGATGTTGATTAGCTTTGCCTATGGCGTATTCCATGCCGCAGGGCCGGGGCATGGCAAGCTTGTGATTTCTTCTTATATGATAGCGGATGAGAAGACCCTGAAAAAAGGGATCGCGCTTTCCTTTGCCTCAGCTTTAGCCCAGGCAGTAACGGCGATTGTGCTGGTTGGTGGAGCAGGTGTTCTGTTGCATCTAACCAGTACTGCGATCACTGCGACGGCGCACTGGTTCGAGCTTGGCTCTTATGTACTGGTTTTTCTGCTTGGTCTCTACCTTGTCTGGCAGCGTATTCTGAAGTCATGGTTTGGCCAGAGACCTGCTGCGAACTGCGGGCATTTACAGGGCCACGATCACGACCATCACTATGAGAACGCAGAGGTCTGCTCCAGTTGTGGACAGGCGCATGTGCCTGATCCGAAGATGGTAAAGAACTCCGCTATGACACTCACAGGTATCTGGTCGATTATCCTGGCTGTGGGGCTTCGTCCATGTACAGGCGCCTTGATTGTGCTTGCCTTCGCGTTTTTTCAGGGCATGATATGGGTAGGCGTGGCGTCCACGCTTGTGATGGCACTGGGGACTGGTATTACCGTTTCAGTGCTGGCGAGCCTTGCAGTATTCTCGCGTGAGATAGCCTTACGGATCTGGGGTGCTGACAGTCAGGCTGGTACGATTATCCTGCGTGGTTTTGAGGTGGTCGGCGCTCTGACCATCCTCGTAATGGGGACGTTGATGCTGGTTGTCGGGCTGAATGGTGGCGTAACGACAGGTCTGTTCTAGTGGATTGAATCCAACGTTTGGAACCCACGATTTCTGGCAGCGATGATGTCATCTGGTTTTGCTTTCCAGATGAATGGCTTTGCTTCATTTTGGTTGTGCTCGTCGATGAAACGGTTGATGGTAGTTTGCAAATCGACGATGGATCGAAAGACTCCATACTTGAGGGCTCGACGTGTCAGTTTGGCAAAGAAACCTTCAACAGCATTCAGCCATGAACTTGAAGTTGGGATAAAGTGAAACGTCCAGCGCGGATGGCGCTCCAGCCATTGTCTGACTTTTTCATGCTTGTGCGTACAGTAGTTGTCCAA
>CANNAV010000129.1 GCA_947502585.1 uncultured Pseudovibrio sp. | reverse complement strand
AGACAAAAACATCATCCAGATCTGATCAACCCGCCAAACCTGAAATCAGAATTTACAGCAGACCTGGGACTTGACCGAACACCCTTTGTGCCGACATGTTTTGTATCGGCTTTCTAAAAAGATGTATTTGGAACGAAAGAATGGTTGAGACATTAATAGATATGTGCCCGCGTATTGAGACTGAACGACTTGTGTTGCGGAAGTGGGAAGAGCGGGATCTGGATGGCATGGTCGAGATGAACTCAGATCCACGTGTGATGGAATTCTTTCCCGCAGTGATGTCTCGCGAAGAGAGTGCTCATATGCTTGAGCGATTGATTGCCAGGCAGGCTGATCTGGGGTTTGCATTTCCGGCTGTTGAAGATAGGACCTCCGGAAGGTTTCTCGGTTTTTGTGGTCTTAACATACCGACCTATCCAAAGCCTCTTCCGTTTGATCCATGTGTTGAGATTGGATGGCGGCTTATCCCTGATGCCTGGGGGAAAGGGATTGCGCAGGAAGCGGCCCGAATCTGGCTTGGGTTCGGATTCGAAACTCTTGATGTTACTGAGATTGTTAGCTTCACAACTGAGACGAACTTACGTTCTCAAAAACTTATGCAGCGTCTTGGATTGGTGACTGATGCGACAGATGATTTTGATCATCCAATGCTGGAGGAGGGACATCCGCTGCTGCGGCATGTGCTTTACCGATTGACTAAAGATCGTTTTGAAAGCGTATCTAAGAGATAAACTTCGCCAACTGGTCGGAGATGGGTGATCTGTGAATTATGTGATGTTTCACATGAATTAGCAATATTTTCAAATGTATATTTATGAGAGCTGACTCACGTGGAACTGTGAGTCAGCGGTTAATATATTTTCAGATCAGATTTCCTCTTTCACCTGTTCAGGTGTTGTTGCTGGCAGGGAGCATCCTTTTTCAGAGCAGACGAAAACAGTTGTTTCATCGGTGTTCCAGGATGAGTTTTTCAGCTCCACTGGTTTTGCAGCTCCGACAGGGATCACGTCCACATAAAGGGCGGGATCGGACTGCGTATGCAGAGCCTGTAGTATTGGATGGGATTGCGACCCGGTGCCCAGAACAACAAGTGCTTTTCTGAACCGGGTGCGGGTATCTAGTACTGTGAGAAGAGATGCTGTGCCGAAGATGTTGTTTGGAATATCAGCTGCGAATGCATTAAGGGTTCCATCTGCCACATCACGGGAAGAGGCATCGCCGGTGAGTATCCAATGCTCTGAGAAGGCGAGGGCGGCTACAGCGTTGTAGTTAGGAGTTGCTTCATCATAGGCATGATATGGGCGGAGGATAAGATCATCGGCATCCTTATCTGTCATAAAAAAGGCACCGTTAGAGTGGGTGAAGCGCTCTTTCATAATGCTCAGGAGTTCCTCTGCCTGCTCCAGATAGCTTTGCTTCTCAAGTGGATTGGGTTCCGATCTGTACAAGGCCAGTGCTGCTCTTGCGGCCCAGGCATAGTCTGATGCAAAGCCGGCTTGCAATCCCTGTCCCATTCGCCAGGAGTGGCTAAGCTTTCCATCTACGAACATTTGCTCTGTGATAAACGCAAATGCCTCCTTGGCAGAAGTGCGTAAGGATTCACGTGAAACAAGAGTGCTTGCTTTTACGAGTGAACAGATGAGCATGGCGTTCCAGTCGGCCAGAACCTTGTCGTCTTTGTGTGGCGGAACGCGTGTAGCTCTGTGCTCAAACAGGATCGTTCTGCAGGTTGCAAGCGCCTCCTCGTCAGCTGGTTCCAGATGAGCAGGGGAGTGGCGACGGTTGAGAATGATATTACCTTCCCAGTTACCATCCGGGGTGACGTCATAGATGGCAGAGAACAACTCAAAGTGTTCTGTGGGAATGAGGTTCTTCAGCTCGTCATAGGTCCAGACGTAGAATTTGCCTTCAACGCCTTCACTGTCCGCATCCAAGGAAGAGGCAAAGCCACCTTCAGGCAGCTTCATATCCCGCTCAAGCCAGTCAAAGACTTCCTGAATTCGGATGCAAAACATTTCTTCCTGTGTTTCCTGATAGGCCCAGCACAGGTGCTCGATAAACTGTGCGTTGTCGTAAAGCATCTTTTCAAAATGAGGGACAAGCCAAATAGAGTCGACTGCGTAACGAGCCAGGCCACCTCCCAGGTGGTCATAGATTCCGCCTTGTGAAATTGCTTGCGCGGTTTTTAAAAACTGCTCGCGCATGAAGGTGTTCTTCTGCGCCTTGGCGGTTCTGAAAATGAGCTCCTGAACGGAGGCCTGAGGGAACTTTGGTACGCCCTTCATGCCACCTTCTTCCTGATCCTGCATATTGAAGAGTTGCTTGCCGCCAGCGGTGATCAGAAAGCCAGAAAGAGGAGAGGCCTTTGATGGTGGCTTGTTGAGTGCCTGGCTGATGGCTTGCCGGTTCTCTTCAATAGTGTCCCGGTCAGAAATGAAGCTTTGAGAAATTGCGGTCAGAATATCCTTAAAAGCAGGGGAGCCATGTCGTGCCTCATTCGGAAAATAAGTACCTCCCCAAAAGGGATCACCTTCCGGCGTGAGGAACATGGTCAGTGGCCAGCCACCCTGTTGACCCAGCATATGAAGAGCCTGCATATAGATCTGGTCTATATCCGGGCGTTCTTCGCGGTCTACCTTGATGTTGACGAAATGCTCATTCATAAGTGCGGCTGTTGCTTCATCTTCAAAACTTTCATGGGCCATAACGTGGCACCAATGGCAGGCGGAGTAGCCAACAGACAGCAAAACAGGCTTGTTTGTTTTCTGCGCCTCTTCCAGTGCTTCCTTACTCCATTCCCACCAGTGAACGGAGTTATTTTGGTGTTGAAGAAGGTAAGGGCTTGAAGCGTTCGTTAAGCGATTTCTGCTCATAAAGAGGTGATCCTTTGTTCAAGGTATTGCTTGGCGTAAAGGCTAGGTTTAACGCAGTTCATGCGAAATCATGTAGTTAAAGAACCGGTCAGGGAATGAATACACAACAGGAAACCATCTATGCAGTTTCCAGCGGCGCTCTTCCTTCAGGCGTTGCTGTTATCCGATTGTCAGGCCCACAATCCGGGCCAATCCTGAGAACGCTTATTAAGGGCAAATTTCCTGTTTCACGTGAATCATGCCTTAAGAAATTATGGGACCCTGTAGATGGTTCTGTTCTGGATCATGCACTGATTCTCTGGTTCGAAGGGCCGGGTAGTTTTACCGGTGAGGATACTGTTGAGCTGCATTGTCATGGCGGCCGCGCTGTTGTAGCGGCGGTGTTGCAAGCTCTATCCAGCTTTAAAAAAACACGTCCAGCTGAGCAAGGAGAATTCACGCGACGAGCCTTTCATAATAACAAACTCGACCTGACTGAGGTTGAGGGCCTTGCTGATCTGATAGATGCAGAGACTGATGCGCAGCGCCGGCAGGCTCAACGTCAGATGGATGGAGCGCTTGGTGACCTCTATTCGCAGTGGCGCGAAACTTTGATCGGCAGCCGCGCGATGATTGAAGCTGAGCTAGACTTCGCCGAGGAGGATGACATTCCGGATTCAGTAGCAGATGAAATCTGGGTCGAGCTGGCGAGACTACGTGACCAGATTGTCGCCCACCTTTCTGATGCGCGGAGAGGGGAACGCTTACGCTCTGGTCTGCAGGTCGTTCTGCTTGGACCTCCGAATACAGGTAAATCCAGTTTGATGAACAAGCTTGCACAGCGCGATGTGGCGATTGTGACGCCTGAGGCTGGCACGACGCGTGATGTTCTTGAGGTGCACTTGGACCTTGATGGTTATCCGGTCACGCTTATCGATACAGCAGGTATTCGAGAGAGCGCTGGTATGATTGAGAAGGAAGGTATTCGCCGTGCTCTCGTTCATGCCGAAAAAGCTGATTTGATTTTGTGGACCCATGCGCCGAATGTTGACGGAGAGGAATTGCCAGAGAGTCTGCTGAAGAGTAGTGCAGAGATATGGCTCCTTAATACCAAGAGTGATCTGGGTACTGAAGTCGATCATAAAACTTTCAAAACGACAGCGGAGATAAATGTTTCTGTACGCGAAGAAGGTGGCATGAATGCACTGCTAACAAGCCTTGCGTCGTTTGCGGAACGAAATATAGGGTTGATAGAGAATCCGCTCATTACCCGCGAACGTCACCGTTCTCATCTGAGCCAATGCGTGGAAGATCTGAACCACGGTATTCAAGCGCAGGGCTTTCCGATAGAGTTGAGAGGTGAGGACCTGAGAAGAGCGGCGGACCAACTGGGGCGGATTACCGGTCGGATTGACGTTGAAGATTTGCTGGATGTTATCTTCCGGGACTTCTGCGTTGGTAAATAAAAAAATGTAGAGGTGCGATGTTTCACGTGAAACATTTTTTTGAATTGTGAATCAATGGGGATAAACCGGTGAGTCGCGTGGAGAACTTATATTTGCGGCATAGGCGACTCACGGCGTTGTTTTCTTTGACCCGGCGCACGACCTGTTGTATCAAGTCTTCAAGAAAATAGGTAGTTGCCCTTCTGGTTCCCCAAAGTTTTATCTGCGGCCTATATATGGTCCAGAGGCTGCAGAGAGTGTAGCTTGTGCTTCTCTGTTTTTAGATGAGCGAAATGCAGGACCGTAATGTCTGATAATTTTGATCTAGAGTTTGACGTTATTGTGATTGGCGGCGGTCATGCAGGCTGTGAAGCTGCGGCTGCGGCAGCACGCATGGGTGCCCATACAGCGCTTATTACTCATCGCTTTAGCACCATTGGTGAGATGTCATGTAACCCAGCCATTGGCGGTTTGGGGAAGGGGCATCTGGTTCGAGAAATCGATGCGCTGGATGGGTTGATGGGCCGGGTGGCTGATGCTTCCGGCATTCAGTTCCGTTTGCTAAATCGCCGCAAGGGACCTGCCGTACAAGGGCCTCGCTCTCAGGCTGACCGCAAGCTTTATCGTGAAGCGATGCAAGCTGAGATCAAAGCGATTGATAGTCTCGACGTGGTCGAAGGCGAAGCCGACACGCTTATCCGTGATGGCTCTATCCTCAAAGGTGTTGTACTTGGGGATGGTCGCCTGGTCTCGGCAAAAGCGGTTGTTATCACGACAGGTACGTTCCTGCGTGGGCTGATCCATATTGGCGATAAGCAAATTCCCGCGGGTCGTGATGGAGAAGCGCCGACGCTTGGTTTGTCTGTTTGTCTGGAAGAAATTGGTCTCCGTCTTGGTCGTTTGAAGACTGGTACTCCGGCGCGCCTGGATGGTCGTACGATCACCTGGGATATCCTTCAACAGCAACCAGGTGATGAAGAGCCTGTTCCATTCTCTACACTGACCGATAAGATACAGATCCGTCAGGTGCCATGTTATATCACTCGTACGACACCAGAGACGCATAAGATCATTCGCGACAACATCAAGCGTTCAGCTATGTATTCCGGCGGGATCAAGGGCAGGGGCCCTCGGTACTGTCCGTCTATTGAAGACAAAATTATTCGCTTTGGGGATCGTGATGGTCATCAGGTCTTCCTTGAACCGGAAGGGTTGGATGACCCGGCGGTCTATCCAAACGGTATTTCGACTTCTTTGCCCGAGGATGTTCAGATTCAGTTCTTGCGCTCCATTCCAGGTTTGGAGAAGGTTGAATATTTCAAGCCCGCCTATGCGATTGAGTACGATCACATCGATCCGACTGAACTGACAAACACGCTTGAGGTGAAAAAGCAGAAGGGCCTTTACCTTGCGGGTCAGATCAATGGAACGACTGGCTATGAAGAGGCTGCTGCTCAGGGATTACTGGCTGGTCTGAATGCTGCCAAAACGTCCCATAGTGGCCCCCCAGTGACTGTTGGTCGTGCTGACGGGTATATAGGTGTAATGGTAGATGATCTTATTACACGCGGTGTTTCTGAGCCATATCGCATGTTCACATCCCGCGCTGAGTATCGTCTCACATTACGTGCAGACAATGCGGACCAGCGCCTTACACCACTTGGTCTTAAGTGGGGGTGTATTGGGGAGGAGCGCCGGCTCGCTTTCGAAACGAAGTTGGAAAAGCTGCGGAAAACAAAGGATCTGATGCAGTCTGTCAAAATCACACCCAACGAGGGGCGCAAGCATGGCTTGCCAATCAATCAGGACGGTGTGAAGCGCTCTGTCTTTGATTTGCTGGCATATCCAAATATCACTCTTGAAGATCTGATTGGGATTTTTGAAGAGATGAAAGATGTTGATATCAAGTGTGCTGAACAGATTGCCATAGATGCAATGTATGCTGTCTACCTGGAACGTCAGGCTGGTGATATCGCAGCTTTGAAACGGGATGAGAATTTGGTTATTCCTGAGCGGTTTGATTATGCTTCAGTCACCGGACTTTCCAACGAGGTGCGCCAGAAGCTTGAAGCTTTGCGCCCCTCAACCATCGGTCAGGCATCGCGCATGGATGGTATCACCCCAGCAGCGCTGACTTTGCTGCTTGCGTATATTCGTCGTTCAGGAAAAAGAATTGCAGGTGCTGTTTAGTATGTCATTTGAAAAAAGGGCCGATTACAGCCAGATTACACCTGTTCTACATATGTATGAGGATGTTTCACGTGAAACGTTTGAGCGGTTAAGTATCTATGTAGATCTTGTTCTCAAGTGGCAGCCAGTGCAGAATCTGATCGCGCCATCCACTATGAACGATATCTGGATGCGACATGTGGCCGATTCTATTCAGATTCAACGTAGTTTGCCGGAAGCACGTTCCTGGATTGATTTCGGAAGTGGCGCCGGATTCCCCGGACTCGTGACTGCGATATTGCTGCGGCAGGATGGGGAAGAGGGCATTGTGCATATGGTTGAGAGTAACCAACGCAAAGCTGCTTTCCTTCGGACAGTAGCGCGTGAGACTGGCTGTAACGTCAAAGTTCATGCGGGTAGAATCGAAGCCGTTACGAAAGGCTGGAATGCGCCAATTGAGGGTGTTTCTGCACGTGCGCTGGCTTCTTTAAAGGTTCTTTGCGGGTTTTCGTCGCAGTTTGTACAGTGCGGTGCGATGGCTGTTTTCCACAAAGGTCAAGATTTTCGCCGCGAAATTGAAGAAGCATCTGCCGATTGGTCGATTGATCTGGTAGAAAAAGTAAGTCTAGTAGATCCGCAAAGTCGCGTTTTGGTCTTTACGAAAATTGACCCGAAAACCGCTAACTAGGGTGCTGTCGGATGAGCTTACTGCCGCAATCTCCACGTGTATTGACTATTGCCAACCAAAAGGGTGGCGTAGGTAAAACGACAACAGCCATCAATCTTGGCACAGCGCTTGCCGCAATTGGTGAGCGTGTCCTGATTATTGACCTCGATCCGCAAGGCAACGCCTCTACAGGATTAGGTATTGATCGTGTAGATCGAGAATATTCCACTTATGATGTTTTGAGCGGAGATTCTACTTTAGAGCAAACTGTTCTGGAAACAGCTGTGCCGCGTTTATGGATTGCTCCGTCAACAATGGACCTGCTCGGAGTTGAGCTGGAAATTTCATCTGCGCCTGACCGTACATTCCGATTACGGAATGCGATTTCGGGTATGGCTCAAGCTGCTGAGATGGGTAGAGCGCAGGGGTATTCGTATATTCTTGTCGACTGTCCACCATCATTAAACCTGTTGACTATCAATGCTTTATCTGCCTCTCACAGTATTCTTGTGCCGTTGCAGTGTGAGTTTTTCGCTCTGGAGGGTCTCAGTCAGCTGCTTAGCACTGTTGAGCAGGTGAAGCAGTCTCTGAATTCAGAGCTGAGCATCCATGGAATAGTATTGACCATGTATGACAGCCGTAACAATCTCTCCAGTCAGGTTGTACAGGATGTTCGCGAAACGATGGGCGATGCAGTCTATGAGACTGTTATCCCACGGAACGTGCGTGTTTCCGAGGCTCCATCTTATGGTAAGCCTGCTTTGCTTTATGATTTGAAGTGTTCGGGTTCGCAGGCTTATTTACGGCTCGCTTCCGAAATTATTCAACGAGAGCGTGATATGCGAATGGCGGCAGCCTGATTTGTTGCCGCTTCTACAAATATGAATTTTGTTATTTGACCGGTAGTCCGTGCGGGACGAGGCTGTCGGCTCGTGAGCTCCCGGAATGTAGATAGGTGAAATTGAAATGGCGAAAACTGAGGAAGCAGGGCGTTCCAATAAGCGATTGGGGCGTGGCCTTGCAACGCTGTTGGGTGATGTAAACTCAGAGCCAGCTGTCTCCACTCCAGAACGTCACCGTGATGTGCGGAAGGTGCCAATTGAGTACCTTCAGCCAAACCCACGCAACCCGCGCAAATCCTTTGCAGAAGAAGAGCTGAATAACCTGACCGAGTCTGTTCGTGAAAAGGGGATTGTGCAGCCAATTCTGGTGCGTCCTCGTCCTAATAAGCCAGGTTATTTTGAGATCATTGCTGGTGAGCGTCGTTGGCGTGCAGCCCAGCAGGCTGGTTTGCATGATGCGCCTGTTGTCATCCGAGAGGTGACGGATCAGGAAGCGCTTGAACTTGCCATCATCGAAAATGTTCAGCGTGCAGATCTGAATCCTATTGAAGAGGCTCTGGGTTACGATCAGCTGATCGAAGAGTTTTCGTATAGCCAGGTTGAGCTTTCCAGGGTTATCGGCAAAAGCCGCAGCCATGTTGCCAACACCTTGCGTTTGCTGAAGCTGCCCAACTCCGTGAAGGATTATCTTGCAGAAGGACTGCTCACAGCCGGTCACGCGCGTGCGTTGATTACTGCCGGAGATCCCGCAGCTTTGGCTGAGTTGATCGTGGAGAAGGGGCTTACAGTTCGTGATGCTGAGCGCCTGGCTCAGAACCCGGATCTCTTTAAGAAGAAAGAAGGGGCACTGAAGCAAGAAAAAGATGCGGATACACGGGCTCTGGAGAAGCGTCTTGCTGATGGTTTGGGTTTGAAGGTGGCTATTACTCACAAGGCTGATAAGGGCACGGGCGAGCTGAAAATAAAGTACGGAAATGTAGAGCAACTGGACGAAGTCTGCCGCTTGCTGGGTATTCAGAACTGATTACGTCTGCTTTTAGATCCTGAGGTGAAACAAATTCCATAAAGTTCCCGGTCACGCGGTATCTTTGATTGTGGGGAGGATTGGAGTTTATGTCATGAACGGTTTGAATCATTGCTGATCCAAAGAGGCTGTAAAGAACGGTGTTTTTATGCGACGGACCTATGATATTTGTTTAACAAGAACATAGTTACCTCCTTCACTCTCTAATGTTATCCAACAATTACCCTCATAAAGGCTTGCAAATTCCGTGTATGTAAACAACTCTGATATTTGCATTTTAGCAGCGGTCATTTCTGCTGCCGTAATGAGTTTGGAGGCAATCCCTTTTCGCCGATAGGGTTGGTCAACAAACAGAGCGTTGATCCAGATGGCCGGTTCACTATTTTGAGGTTTGGGGGCTACCGTAAATGCCAGTCCGCCCATCAACTGACCAGACTCATTTAAAGCAACTAGGGGAGACGGTACGTCAATATGCGTATGCTCCGGTTTTAATGGTGTGAATTCCCCCCACTCCCGCGTAAACCAGTCCCACAGTTGATGTTGGACATGGGGAGCTTTATTGGAATTTAAGATTAAGGACATGGGTGCCTCTATTATGATGTACAGAGTTGCAGAAGCGGTAATTCTCACCTTTGGTATGTTTGCTTTGACTGACGAGAAATGTTGGATCACCCAGCATAATTAACCTGACAGATTCAATCAACGAAAAGCAGATGAAACTATCCTTTTTACCAAGACCAGCTGTCCTGATAAACTTTTACTCGCGTTAAAGAGTAGCGGGCTGACCGTCTGTAAGAACGAGCCTTCCAAATGGTTTTTCCGCAAATTTTAGTGGCGGTCAAATAGACCTTTGGTCTGCACACAGTTATCCTGCGAACGCCTTAAACTGACGACAGGCTGGAACGCATTCCTGTCCCGGTTGCCCTTTTTTGGTCATGTGAGCCACCTCAATTCCATCCAGCGTAGCCGCTGAACACGAGAAGGCCTTAATGCCCATCATGGGTTTGGTGGTACGCTTGATAAAGCGGTGATGGTCAAGTCCCAGGTCTGCTGTAAATTCTGATTTCAGGTTTGGCGGGTTGATCAGATCTGGATGATGTTTTTGTCTT
>CANNAV010000128.1 GCA_947502585.1 uncultured Pseudovibrio sp. | reverse complement strand
CCGGAACGCGAAACCGGCATCACTGAAATCAGAGAGAGTGCATGAAACAAGCGGACAACTTACTTGACAAACACCGGTCTGGAAGAAGATCTATCTGCGCCAGGGCGGCGTTTGTCTGGCAAAGAATGCGGAAATTCCAGCCCGTGCTTCTGTTGTTTCCCATCTGTCCGCAAGGGCATTTGCTGTGTAGTCAACCTGATCTTCAGCAGGACTGCGGGCCAAATTCTGGCAAAGAGCTTTTGCAGCTGCTACGGCACCCGGCGCGCAGTTCAAATAAGCTTCTGCTTCTTTTTGCGTTACTGTATGCAGGTCCTCTGGTGTTGTCACCAATGACACAAGACCAAGATGATGGGCCCTTTCCGCGCCAAACGGGTGAGCATTCATGAAGACCTGACGGGCATGACCCTCGCCCAGGCGGCGCACAACATAAGTGCCTATGGTTGCCGGGATCAGGCCGAGGCGGGTTTCAGTCAGAGCGAACCTGGTGTTGTCAGCAGCAACCACGAGATCGCAGATGCTGAGCAGGCCAACTCCGCCGCCATAAGCAGGACCATGAACACGAGCGATCAGAGGTTTTTCCATGCTGTCAAGGCGCTTGAGCATGCCTGCCAGGCGATTGGCTTCCTGCATTTTGCCAATGCGGTCTTTTTCTGCCTGCGCCTGCATCCACTTAAGGTCGCCGCCAGCACAGAAGGTTTCGCCGTCCGCTGCCAGAATGACTGCGCGGGTCTGTTCGCAGTTGTCCAGCTCTTCAGCAGCAGCGATCAGCTCATCCATCATCTGCGCACTCATGGCATTGTGCTTTTCTGCACGTGCCAGCCAGAGGGTGGTGATGCCGTTTTCAGATTTTTCTATGCGAATGGTCTCTAAAATCATGCGGCAGCTGCCTCTTTAATGGAGAGAATGAACTCTTGCGTATGCTTCAGCTTTTCAATGTCGAGTCCGGTGTCGTAGTCCAGCAGTTCTGCCATTCTGGCAACGGCCAGCGTACTGACATTGCCTTTGGCGCCCGGTGCATATGGGCAACCGCCAAGACCACCGATGGCTGAATCGAACGTACGCAGACCCAGTTTGATACTGGACATGATGTTTGACAGAGCCAGGTCCCTGGTGTCGTGGAAATGGCCTGCGAGCTGCTCAGCCGGGATGACTTTCAGTACAGCATCCAGCATGGCTTCCGTGGTTTCCGGAGTTGCCACGCCAGTAGTGTCACCGAGTGAGACCTCGTAACAGCCCATCTGCAGCAGACGTTCTGAGACCATTGCCACATTGTGAGCTGGTGTCGGGCCATCGTATGGGCACTCAACGATACAGGAAACGTAACCTCGGACCGGAATATCGTCAGCTTTCGCAGCTTCTATTACCGGAGCAAAGCGTTCAAAGCTCTCTTTGATGGAACAGTTGATGTTTTTTTTCGAAAAGCCTTCAGATGCAGATGCGAACACTGCAACTTCATCAGCTGCGGAGGATTTGGCGCGCTCATAGCCTTTGATATTTGGCGTCAGTGCTGTGTAGCGAATGCCGGGTTTGCGTACGATGTTTGCAAAAACTTCAGCAGCGTCCGCCATTTGTGGCACCCATTTGGGAGAGACGAAGCTGGAAGTTTCAATCTTTTCAAACCCACACCCGGAGAGGCGGTTGATCAGTTCGATCTTGTTAACTGTTGGGATCAGCGTCTTTTCATTTTGCAGGCCGTCGCGTGGGCCCATCTCAAAAATGTTCAGTTTCGTGCTCATTGCTTATCAAACCTCCTCGGCGCCAGCGCGGGCACGAAGTTCTCTGCGGATAACCTTTCCGGTTGTTGTCATTGGCAGGGCTTCGACAAATTCAATTTCACGTGGATATTCATGCGCAGCTAATCGTTGTTTCACAAAATCCGAAAGTTCCTCGGCCAGCTTATCGGTTGGTCGAACCCCTTCTTTCAGCACAATGTAGGCTTTGACGATCTCAGTACGCAGCTTGTCAGGCTTGCCGATGACGCCTGCCATGGCAACGGTGCCGTGTTTCAGCAGGCAGTCTTCAATCTCGCTAGGGCCGATACGGTAGCCGGATGAAGTGATGACATCATCATCGCGGCCAACAAACCGGATCCAGCCGTCCTCATGGATCACACCTTTGTCGCCCGTGATGAGAAAGTCGCCAGAGAATTTCTTTTTCGTGGCTTCCGGGTTATTCCAGTACTCAAGGAACATGACAGGGTTAGGTGCGCGCACGGCGATGTTACCGAGTTGCCCGGCCTTCAGAACCGTACCATTGTCGTCCACGATCTGCACATCGAAGCCCGGGACGGCTTTGCCGGTGACACCGGGACGGCTTTCCATCAGCCCGGAGCAGGTGGCGACAACCAGATTGCATTCGGTCTGGCCGTAGAACTCGTTGATAGTGAGACCAAAGGTGTCACGCCCCCATTGGATCAGCTCAGCGCCGAGGGCTTCACCACCACTACCAAGGGAGCGGAGAGAGTAGTTCCATCGCGCTTGCGGGTTCTCAACCTGACGCATCATCTTGAGCGCGGTTGGGGGGATGAAGGCGTTGCGGATCTTCTGGTCCTGCATCAGCTGAAAAGCTGCTTCGCCGCTGAACTTTCTGAAGCGGCAGGCGACTACGGGAATGCCGTGATGCAGGCTTGGCAGGAGCACGTCAATCAGGCCGCCGATCCATGCCCAGTCAGCAGGTGTCCAAAAGCGGTCGCCTTCTTTCGGGAACATGTTGTGCGGCATCTCTACGCCGGGCAGGTGGCCAAGTAGCGTACGGTGTGCGTGTAGTGCACCTTTGGGCTGGCCGGTGGTGCCGGAGGTGTAGATGATGATGGCAGGGTCTTCGGCTTTAGTCCTTACCGGAGTAAAGTCCGCGCTCTGCTCTGCCATTTCAGCATGAAGTGAGCAGGTACCAAAGTCTGTGCCTTCTATGTTCAGGATAAGTTTGGGTTCTGGCAGGCTTTTGCTGGTTTTTGCAAGCTTCTCAGCCCCGGCATTGTTGGTGATGAGGGCTTTGGCACCGGAGTTTTGCAGCCGGTATTCCAACGCTTCTTCTCCAAACAGGGAAAAGAGCGGAATGGAGATGCCGCCGAGTTTATGGGTTGCGATGTGTGAGTAGACAGTTTCTGGTGCCTGTGGCAACAGGATGCCGATACGGTCGCCGCGTTTAATGCCGTGAGAAATAAGCAGGTTGGCCAGCTGATTGCTCAGTTTTTTCAAATCACCAAACGAGTAGGTGGTTGTCGCACCATCTTCTTCAGCAAAGATGAGTGCTTCGCGGGAGGCGTCTTTATCTGCCCACTTGTCACAGATATCTACGCCAATGTTGAAGAATTCCGGGATGTTCCACTGAAACTTCTCCCGGAGCTCCTCGTAGGATTTTGCAGATGGCAACACCGTTTAGTCCTCCTCCAGCGTGAGGAGTATGACGCCTTCTTCCACCTGATGACCCGCGGATGCCATCACTTCTGCCACAATGCCGTCACGCGGTGCTTTGAGAGAGTGCTCCATCTTCATAGCTTCTGTCACGATCAACGTATCGCCTTCAGAAACCCGATCACCGGGTTTGCAGTCTACAGCTCGTACAAGGCCCGGTATGGGTGAGGTGATCGCGTTACCTGAGGCCGTGTTGTCATCTTGCTCTGCCAGATGGTCAGGCAGGTCAATATGCCATGTGACACCATTGGAGAACAGGGTGATACTGGTGTCCTTTGCGAAAAAATATGCAGAGGTGATCTGACCGGAAAAGTCTACGCGCATGTGGTTGTTGTCTGCGGAGAGGATTTGCAGGCTGAAGCTTTCGCCATCGACAGAAACGGTCAGGCTGCCATCGTGATGGCGGTTTGCCACAACTTCGGTGACTTCACCACGCCAGGACAGATGCGCAATCTGTTGTGCTGCGGTCCAATGACGCCAACCTGTCAGGCTCACCCATGGATCGTTATGAACCTGTGCAGTTTCAGTTGCAAAGCCCAGCTCTATCAGTGCTGCCATTGCAAAGGCGTGCCTAGTTGGGCTGGTTGGCCTGGTGAGTGCTTCCAGTTCACGGTCAATCAGCCCCGTGTCCATCTTACCATTTGCAAAGCCATCATGGTTACATAAACGATGCAGGAAGGTGATGTTGGTGGTGCAGCCGACAGCCTGGCTTTTTTCCAGGGCCAGAGACATCTTTGCCAGAGCTGCTTCACGGGTTTCGCCGTGGCAGATCACCTTTGCGATCATTGGGTCGTAGTAGGGGGTGATTGTGTCGCCTTTGCGCACACCGCTGTCGATGCGGGCAAACTGTTCCGGTAATTTCAGCTCGTTCAGCATTCCCGTTGCTGGCAGAAAGTCTGCTTCTGCGTCCTCTGCGTAGATGCGGGCCTCGAACGCATGGCCGGTGATGGTTAGCTCATCCTGCATCAAAGGCAGTTTGCCACCTGCTGCGACGGAGAGTTGCCAGTTGACCAGGTCCTGCCCGGTGATGGCTTCTGTGACTGGATGTTCTACCTGCAGGCGGGTGTTCATTTCCATGAACCAGAAGCGGTCAGAGCGCAGACCGCCAGAGCCATCAACGATGAACTCAACGGTGCCAGCGCCTTCATACCCCACGGCCTGAGCTGCTTTGACGGCAGCATCGCCCATAACGTTACGCATCTCTTCGTTCATGCCGGGGGCAGGGGCTTCTTCGATCACCTTCTGGTGGCGTCGCTGCAGGGAGCAGTCGCGCTCAAACAGATGAACGGCGTTGCCATGGCCATCACAGAAGACCTGAACCTCGATGTGGCGAGGGGACAGGATGTATTTCTCAATGAGCACGCTCGGATCACCAAAGCTGGACTGGCCTTCACGCTGAGCGCCTTCCAGCGCTTTGATGAAGTCTGCCGGGTCATCTACGCGGCGCATACCTTTCCCGCCGCCGCCGGCGCGGGCTTTGATGAGGACCGGATAGCCGATCTTGTCGGATTCAGCTTTAAGGAACTCAGCGTCTTGGTTGCTGCCATGATAGCCCGGCACAACTGGAACGCCGGATTCTTCCATCAGCTTCTTCGCTGCGTCTTTCAGGCCCATCGCGCGGATTGCGTCCGCTGGAGGGCCAATGAAGACGAGGCCGGCTGCTTCAACCGCTTCCACGAACTCTGGATTTTCTGAAAGGAAACCATAGCCAGGGTGGATGGCGTCTGCGCCGCTGGTTTTAGCAGCGTTCAGCAACTCGGGAATGTTGAGGTAGCTTTCTGCCACTGGAGCTGGGCCCAGGCGGTAAGCTTCATCGGCCATCTGCACGTGGCGGGCATCGCGGTCAGCCTCTGAATAGACAGCAACCACCTTGATGCCGAGGGCTTTGGCGGATTTTGCAACACGGCAAGCGATCTCACCGCGGTTCGCAATAAGGATTTTCTTAAACATACCAGGCCTCTTACATGCGAAAGACGCCGAAGGGCGTGTCTTCGATTGGTGCGTTGAGGCTCGCTGCGATGGACAGTGCCAGGACGTCGCGGGTTTTGCGCGGGTCGATAATGCCATCATCCCACAGGCGTGCGGAGGCGTAAAGCGGGTGCCCTTGCTCTTCAAACTGATCAATGATCGGTTGTTTGAAGGTTGCTTCCTCTTCCTCTGACCATGTGCCGCCTTTGCGCTCGATTCCATCTCGGCGCACGGTTGCCAGTACGCCCGCTGCCTGTGGGCCACCCATTACGGAGATGCGGGAGCCGGGCCATGTCCAGAGCATGCGCGGCGAGTAGGCACGGCCACACATGCCGTAGTTGCCGGCGCCGAAGGAGCCGCCAATGAGCATTGTGACTTTGGGAACTTTTGCACATGCAACGGCTGTTACCAGCTTGGCACCGTCTTTTGCGATGCCGCCTGCCTCATACCTCTGCCCGACCATGAAGCCGGTGATGTTCTGCAGAAAGACCAGCGGGATTTTGCGCTGACAGCACAGCTCAACAAAGTGAGCGCCTTTGAGGGCTGCTTCGGAGAACAGGATACCGTTGTTGGCTATGATACCGACAGGCATGCCGTGGATGTGGGCGAAACCTGTGACGAGCGTGGTACCGTAGCGGGCTTTGAACTCATCGAAACGAGAACCATCCACCACACGGGCGATGACTTCGCGCACATCGTATGGTGTTTTAAGGTCACCCGGAACCACGCCGAGGATTTCTTCCGGATCGTAGATCGGATCTTCCGGTGTTTGCAGCAGGAGTTGATCTGGCTTGCGGCGATTGAGGTTGGACACGGCCTGACGGGCCAGCGCCAGAGCATGAGCATCGTCACGGGCCAGGTGGTCTGCCACACCTGAGAGGCGGGTGTGAACATCCCCGCCGCCCAGATCTTCAGCAGAAACCACTTCGCCTGTGGCAGCCTTCACCAGTGGGGGACCAGCGAGGAAAATGGTGCCTTGCTCTTTCACGATAATGGTCTCGTCACACATGGCAGGCACGTAAGCGCCGCCAGCGGTACAGGAGCCCATTACCACCGCGATTTGTGGAATGCCCTTTGCGGACATGTTGGCCTGATTGTAAAAGATGCGGCCAAAGTGTTCTTTGTCCGGGAAAACTTCATCCTGCTGAGGCAGGTTGGCGCCGCCGGAGTCCACCAGGTAAATGCATGTGAGATTGTTCTCCATGGCGATTTCCTGGGCGCGCAGGTGTTTTTTCACCGTCAGCGGGTAATACGTGCCGCCCTTCACCGTGGCGTCGTTGGCAACGATCATGCATTCGACGCCGTTTATCCGACCGATGCCGGTGATGATGCCAGCCGAAGGGGAGGCGTTGTCGTACATGTTGTGCGCAGCGAACTGGCCGACCTCCAGAAACGGAGAACCTGGGTCGATCAGACGGGCAACGCGCTCGCGTGGCAGGATTTTCCCACGAGATACATGCCGCTCGCGCGGGCCTTCACCCCCGCCCGAAAAGGCTTGCCGGCTTGCGGTTCGCACCTCGTCCATAGCGGCGAGGTGCAGGCTACGGTTGTTCTTATAGCTTTCCGAGCCCGTTGCAGCCTGAGACCTGATGACAGCCATTACCTGGTTTCCCGGAAAAGCTCACGACCAATCAGCATACGGCGTATTTCTGAGGTGCCTGCGCCGATTTCATAGAGTTTCGCGTCACGTAGCAGGCGGCCGGTCGGATACTCGTTGATGTACCCGTTGCCACCAAGGGACTGGATCGCCTCCAGCGCCAGCCTGGTTGCGTTTTCTGCGGAATAGAGAATACAGCCAGCGGAATCTTTGCGCGTGGTTTCACCACGGTCACAGGCATTTGCGACGGCGTACACGTATGAGCGGGAGGCGTTCATCAGGGTATACATGTCAGCAAGCTTGCCTTGCATCAGCTGGAACTCGCCGATGGCCTTGCCGAACTGCTTACGCTCGTGGATGTAAGGGACGACGATGTCCATGGCCGCTGCCATGATGCCGAGCGGCCCACCGGAGAGGACAACGCGCTCGTAGTCCAGACCGGACATCAGCACATTCACACCGCAGCCTTCTTCACCGAGGACGTTCTCATATGGGACTTCGCAGTTTTCAAAGACCAGCTCACAGGTATTCGAGCCGCGCATGCCGAGTTTGTCCAGCTTTTGTGCGGTTGAGAAGCCTTTCATGCCTTTTTCGATGATGAAGGCTGTCATGCCTTTTGGGCCAGCTTCCGGGTCAGTTTTTGCGTAAACAACCAGAGTGGAGGCATCCGGCCCGTTTGTGATCCACATTTTGCTGCCATTGAGTACGTAGCGGTCACTGCGTTTTTCAGCGTGCAGTTTCATGGAAACTACGTCGGAGCCTGCGCCCGGCTCGGACATGGCCAGAGAACCGACATGCTCACCGGAGCAGAGCTTTGGCAGGTACTTTGCTTTTTGTTCAGGCGTGCCGTGACGATTGATCTGGTTCACACACAGATTGGAGTGCGCGCCGTAGGACAGGCCGACAGATGCGGAGGCGCGGGAGATTTCCTCAACCGCAACAACGTGGGCGAGGTAACCCATGCCAGTGCCGCCGTATTCCGGGTCGGCTGTCATGCCGAGCACACCAAGGTCCCCCATCTCTTTCCAGAGATCATCAGGGAACTCGTTGGTTTCGTCGATTTCAGCGGCGCGCGGCGCTAGCTTGTCCTGTGCCCAACGGCGAATGGTTTCGCGCAAAGCGTCAATATCTTCCCCAAGACCAAAATTCATTACAGCGTCAAACACGGCGCTTCCTCCTGCTACCGAAGCTTCTTAACCCACGCTCCTTTCAGAGCTTCCCAGTGGATCATGAAATAATTAAACGAACGTTCGTTTGATTAATAGCAGGGGCTCAGCTACTATGCAATTACCCTTAGGGCGCATTTCCTGTTGCGTCTCCTATGCAGAACGAAAAAGGCTTTGATCGTGGCACGTACCAAAGGCTCCGTTGGCGCAGATACAAAGACTGCGATTTATGTAGCAGCGAAAAAGCTTATTGAAGCCAGGGGCTTTGAGGCGATGACGCTTCGCCAGCTTGCGGCTGAGGTGGGTGTGCAGCCGGGGTCTGTCTATCGGTATGTGGAGAGCAAGGACGAGCTGCTTCAGGCGCTGATGAACCTGCACATGATCAGCCTGATTGAAGGCTGGGAGAGGCTGGAGGGCAAGGGATGCGACCCGATTTCCCGTCTCAAAGCGTTTGTTGCATTTCACATTCGCTACCACATTGAGCGCCGGGCCGATGTTGTGATTGCGAATCTGGAGCTGCGGTCTCTTGGGGAGAAGTATCGTGCGGACGTGGTGACCAGGCGCAGCCAGTACGAGGCCAATCTGCGGAACATCCTTTCTGACGGTGTAAAGACAGGTGTGTTCCCTAAAGTGGATCCGGAAGTTGCTGCCTTTGCCATCATCGCCATGCTGACCGGAGTTTGCTTCTGGTATCGCCCCGACGGACGTCTTAGTATCGATGAGATTATCGATGTGCACCAGAAGCTGGTGTTGCAAGGCGTTGTTGGGTAAGGGACCGTTACTGTGATTGATCTGATAAAGCTATTCATCGCTCCTGTCGCAGGTTATTTGCTGGGCAGCATATGCACGGCGGTACTGGTCGGGAAGATATACGGCAAGGATATACGGGAGTTTGGCAGCGGATCTGCCGGACTTACTAACACGCTGCGTGTGCTTGGCAAACCAGCTGCGCTGATTGTTCTGATTGGAGACATCCTGAAAGGTGTCGTTGCTTGTCTGGTTGGCTTGTATCTGGGTGTTTATGCAGGTTCCGGCGCTACTGTGGACAGTGTAGGCATGTTGCTTGCCGGGGCAGGTGCTATTGTTGGCCATAACTGGCCGGTCTTTTTCGGCTTCAAAGGTGGCAAAGGTGTTCTGACTGCAGCTGCTGTGCTGTTTATGCTGGACCAGATTATCGCGCTGAGTTGCCTGGTAACCTTTGTGCTCATCGTTGTTGCCATGCGTTTTGTTTCTCTGGGCTCAATCTGCGCTGCGCTTATGTTGGTTGCACTTTCTTTCATCCCGGCGTTTGGCCACACAATCTACTTCCAGATCTTCGCACTGGTGATGGCATTCATTGTGGTTATTAAACACCGCGCCAATATCGGCAGACTGCTTTCCGGTGCTGAAAATAAGCTAAGCTTCTAA
The DNA here is from genome assembly GCA_947502585.1 of uncultured Pseudovibrio sp. GTDB lineage: Bacteria > Pseudomonadota > Alphaproteobacteria > Rhizobiales > Stappiaceae > Pseudovibrio. The sequence goes on along the minus strand of CANNAV010000128.1, from coordinate 579 downwards.
ACTCAGTAGTGCTCACAGCAGCGGAGCCATGCGGTACTTTATCGGGGAAGCTTTGGCAATTGCGCATTGGTCGTTGCTTTTCGTGGAGTGGATCGGGCAGGTCGTCGGGTTCGCTGATAGAGATGCGGCCACTGCGCTCAAATATCTTAAGGATTCTGCCAGCAGTTTCGTTCAGTGGTTTTATCTCATCAGGCACTTTCATTCTCTCGCTTTATATACCACTTCACATCAATATTTTCAGTCCGAGTTCAATATCCTCTCTAAACTGCTCATCTCCATCACGTGCGCTCTCAATCATAAACCTGATAAGTGCTTCCAGTCTCATACGTATGGCATCGGGTAGCAAAGCCCGCTCATCAAACGTTACTTCATACTCAAGGCAAAAAATATTAGCTCTCTCCACCCCCCCCTGTGTCAGGGAAGTTGTCGGCGGTTCTGTTTAACCAGGATGCTGCACTCGTGCTCTGAATCTCCTAAAAAAAGGGTATAGGGATTTCAACCTGATGGGGGCACAGATGTTGGCAGGTTGGGAATAAGTGTGTTGGGGCGGCTTGCGTCTGGTTGCGTCCGGGGACTGGG
>CANNAV010000127.1 GCA_947502585.1 uncultured Pseudovibrio sp. | reverse complement strand
GGCTCATAAAAACGCGACAATCTGATTATTTGAAAACTGACTTTAACTACAATAACCATTATATTACAATGACTAATACTTCTACACAATGGAAGTAGAGCCAAAAATTCGCTTGAGTACCATTCCTACAGAACGGATGGAGAGCCTCATTAATACTTCGCAGATCGTATCCCAGACACAGGATTAATGCAACAACGCATCATAATACGAAGTTTGAAGCTTCATAATGAATTGGTTTCATTCATCAGGTCTTTCAAAGCGACCCTCCAGTTTCGCAAGCTAACCTTGAAATTATTTTCCGCAAGGCTGTTATCCAATCGGGAATTTAACGGGCGGGGAGCAGGCGTTGGGTATTCGCTTGTTGGAATAGGGTTTACATTGCATGACGCCCCCCCTGCACGCGCCGAATATTCAATAATTTGAGATGCAAACTCCATCCAGCAAGTAGATCCGGAATTGGTTAAATGGTATATTCCTGAACGATCTCCAGCTCCGCCCTCAATTACAGATTGGGAGATGGTGAGAAGGGCTTCGGCTATATCAAGCGCATTCGTCGGGCATCCGAATTGATCATTCACCACAGATATTTCGTCTCGTTCTTTTGCTAAACGGAGTATAGTTTTGACGAAATTGTTGCCGAATAGGCTATAAATCCAAGCTGTTCTCAAAATGACAGAATCAGGATTTTCTGCTAATACAGCATTTTCACCGGCCAACTTGCTTTTTCCATAAACACTCTGAGGGTTGACTTGATCTGTTTCAGTGTAAGGCCGACTTTGTGTCCCATCGAATACATAGTCTGTCGAAATATGAATGAATGGAACGGACCTTTCAGCCAGGAGAGCTGCGAGTTTCGCAGGGCCTGTTGCATTCAGTGCGTAGGCTGCTTTAACGTCGCTTTCGGCTTTATCAACTGCAGTATAAGCAGCAGCGTTTATAACGATGGTAGGCTTGAATAGCTCAAAGGCTTCCGGAAGCCTTTGAAAGGTCGTCAGATCCAGTTCATCCCTGCCAAGGAAAACGGCGGGAACATGAGCCGCTTTTGTTTTCCTTTGAAGGGAGCGCGCCAATTGGCCATTCTTTCCAACTACAAGTAGATTGAGCGTCATTAAGCAACTTCCATTTCCTGAACCAGACCAAGACGTTCTCCTGAGTACTTTGAAACGCGTAGCGGTTGCCACCAATCACTGTTCTCCAGGTACCACTTTACCGTTTTACGGAGGCCGCTTTCAAAATTTTCTCTTGCTTTCCATCCCAAGTCGGTTTCCAGCTTATTAGCATCAATTGCGTAACGTGCATCATGTCCAGGCCGATCTGCGACAAACCTTATCAATTCTTCATGCTTAATATTTTTCGGGGCAAATTCGTCCAGAAGTGCACAAATTCCTTTGACGACCTGAAGGTTCGTTCGTTCATTGCGCCCCCCAACATTGTACGTTTCTCCAGGCATACCCTGGATCAAAATTTGAACCAATGCTCTTGCATGGTCCTCTACATAGAGCCAATCACGAACATTCGATCCATCACCGAAGACAGGAAGCTCTTTACCTTCCAATGCATTGATAATAACAAGCGGTATGAGCTTTTCGGGGAAATGGTAAGGACCATAATTGTTTGAACAATTTGAAATGACCACGGGCAAACCATAAGTACGATGCCACGCCATTGCCAAATGGTCTGAAGCGGCTTTGGAAGCGGAATACGGCGACGAAGGGTCGTAAGGAGTAGTTTCTTTGAATAGCCCCTCCGCACCTAAGGAGCCGTAAACCTCGTCGGTTGAAACATGGAGGAAGCGGAAATCAACTTTCCTATTTTCATGAAGTGATGCCCAGTAGTCCTTCGCCACTTCTAACAAGGCGTAAGTACCGCAGATATTAGTGTTGATGAAATCCGCTGCACCTGATATTGATCTGTCAACGTGACTTTCTGCGGCCAAATGCATCACGGCGTCGGGTTGATATTTAGAAAATAACCAATCCATAGTAGCCTTATTAGAAACATCAGCTTCCTCAAAGTTATATAAATGGGTGTGGTTGATTTTCCGTAGAGACTCTAAATTGCCCGCATATGTGAGCTTATCTATATTAACAACGTCAATTTGTTTCTCTAAAACAAGATATCTACAAACTGCCGAACCAATAAAACCAGCGCCACCTGTTACAAAAATCTTCATAGGAATGCTCTTTTGTTAACTTTACTTTCAAAATATCGTGGCATATCTTTCAGACGAGGATGTTGACGATCTTTTGCAGATAAAATGACTTCAGATGACGATATCGGCCATTCGATACCTAAATCCGGGTCGTCAAAAGCAAGCCCCTGATCGCACTCTGGAGAATAATACCCCGTAACTTTGTATAGAAATTCGACGTGATTAGTCAAAGTACAGAAGGCATGAGCAAAGCCGACAGGCACCCAAAGTTGTTTCCAGTTGTCAGCAGAGAGTTCAACTTTAATATGATTGCCATAGGTTGGTGAGCCGTGGCGAATGTCAACAATCACATCAACTACCGATCCACGGGTTACCCGCACCAATTTGCCTTGCGCATTCGGATCGATTTGGAAATGTAAGCCTCTGATCACGCCCAGCTGACTGGAGTAGGAATGATTATCCTGAACGAAGTCAGGATTTATCCCAATTTCTTTAAGTCCCTGCTTACTGAAAACTTCCGAAAAAAATCCGCGCTCATCTCCGAATTTATTTGGTGTGATTGCGATGGGACCGTCTATATAAAATTTTTCGATTTCCATAATATACAACTAACCATAATTTACACAGTTTCGTTTTCGGTTAAGAGAAATTCCTGTTTTTGACTGAGCAAGCCTAATAAATACTCACCATAGGAATTTTTCTTGTATCTTTCGCCAATGCCACGCATTTGCTCGTCGCTCAGATAGCCAAGCCGCCATGATATTTCTTCCGGGCACGCAATCTTATAGCCTTGCCGATACTCCACTGTTTGCACGAAGTTTGCTGCGGCTAACAAGTTATCGACAGTTCCTGTGTCCAGCCACGCAGTACCCCGAAATAGTTGTTCAACATTTAGTTCCCCAAGCTCCATATATATTTCATTAATCGAAGTAATTTCTAATTCACCACGCGCCGAGAGCTTTACACTTTTTGCCAGCTCCACGACTTTTCTATCGTAAAAATAGAGACCCGTAACGGCGAGGTTGCTCTTAGGATTAAGGGGTTTTTCCTCTATAGAGACAGCTTTTCCAGCTTCATCCACCTCAACCACACCAAAGGCTGATGGGTTACCTACCGGATAAGCAAATACGCTCGCTCCCGTTTTTCGGGAAGCTGCTTTACGGAGCAGTTTTGAAAAGCCTGCTGCATGGAAGATGTTATCACCTAATGCAAGTGCACATGCCTCGCCGTCGATAAACTCTTCACCCAGCAGAAATGCTTGAGCTAAGCCATCGGGCGATGGTTGCTCTTTATAGCTGATTGAAATCCCCCAATCAGACCCATCCTGAAGAAGATCTTCGTATAAGGGAAGCGCTTGCGGAGATGAAATTACCAATATATCCTTAATACCTGCAAGAAGGAGAGTAGATAGCGGATAATAGATCATTGGTTTATCGTAGATCGGTAGCAATTGCTTGTTCACGACCTGGGTTACCGGATGAAGACGTGTTCCCAATCCACCGGCAAGTATAATACCTTTCATTTGATCACCATTGCTCTACTTGAAATTTCTCGGCTATCGCATCGTTCTTTTTCTTTACAGCCGAATAACTCTCGTCGAATGTTTTTTTGCGCGCTAAAACAGCCTCAGAATTGCCGGGGACGCGATATAGCGACGTAAGTTTATCGACAAGTTTGAAGTCTCTTATGTGAGACATTTTCACCCAAAAATTCCAATCCTCAAGTACGTCGATGTCTTCGTCAATGCAACCAACCTTCAGAGCATCTTCCCGCCAAAACAGGGCGCTTTGTATTGGGATAAAATTCTCTCTCATCAACCTTGATTTAGAGAAATCCCTGCGAAAATAGCTGCTGATATCATGACTGTGCTCCCTATAGCCAATACCATCGGGGCGTTTCTCGGTCTTCACCTCCCAGGCAAACGTATAGGGAATTGTATTAGGGTCTTTTTCGATATTACTCACAAGAACTTCTATATGTTCCGGATACAATAAATCATCGTCATCCAGAATAATCAAAAGTTCACCTGCTGCCTTATTTATTCCATAATTTGCAGCGCTGGATCTACCTTTGCTTGGGTTAGTATAGAATTTAATATTAATTCCTGGGTACTTTACAGCTACCAGTTGTATAAGTTCCTTTGAACTGTCACCGTCATCTTGCACAATAACATGTTCAACATTTTTATAAGTTTGATTAATAACTGATACTATTGCTTGCTGTAGATATTGAGTTCTGTTGCCCATTGTTCGGGTTATCACAGTTACCAAAGGCATACTCTCGGGTAATGCATTAAAGTAGAAAGCCCCGTCACGTATCATTTCATAGTCGTTTACACGAAATGGGAATTTCCCTCGTATATATTTTCTATCGACCCAAAAAAATCGCATCTTGAGAAAGTATTCGTTAATTGCATTCTTTGCCAAATATTTCTCTTGCTCGTCTGCTTTAATATAAATTTTGAAAAGATTAATAACGCCAAATATTGCATCCCCAATATTACCATAGCGAGCTCGTATCAACGCATTGGCTAACATGCTTCCTTTATATTGCAAGGGCTTAAACTCCCAAGCTACACTGTAGGTGTCATGGTATACAACGGCCTCAGGTACGTATCTTAATATATAATCGTAATACCTAAAACGATATGACAATTCTACATCTTCGCCATACATGAATAGCTTCTTATCGTATCCTCCCACAGCATCGTAAGCAGATTTTCTCATGAGAATGCAGGCATGGCTACACCAGTTGGTTTCGAGAGAAACAGGATCATAATACTTTGGGTGTTCGAATGGAAATTGTCTTAGTTCCCAACACGCAACATTTTCAGCATCTATAGTTGCAGCGCGCACAACACTATCGATTGAACTTTCTTCAAATTCCATGTCAACATTGGTAACAAGAAAATACTCATCGTTAATGTTACTGATGTTTTTATCATGGCCACAGCCAAACCCTACATTTTCACCAGCTGTCAATTGAATGACTTTGAAACATGTGGAATGCATATTAATAAATTGCTTAATTACTTCAACAGTATCATCTGATGAATCGTTGTCTTGAAAATAAATTGAGATTAATTCTTTATCGTATGAAGTGCGCAGGAGGCTCTCAAAGAAAACTGGCAAATCGCATGAGTTGTTGTAAGTAACAATAGAAATAGAAATGCTCTGCCGACACTCACCAGCCCTCTTCTTTTTTGTATGCCAATCCGCTCCTAAGACCCGCGACCTGTTCTCTACCATATGGTCAATACTACCAAAATTACTTTTACTGTTCCCGGAAACTGGTAGCAAGGACAAAAGATTTCGAGTGATTCGCGCAGCATAAATTGCAACTTTGGGCTTAACTAATAAGTTGCCAAAAATTTTTTTTTGTGTGCCATTAGAGGAAGCTCTAAGAACATCCAGACTTTTCCTTAGGGAAAGGTTCTCGCTCTCCAAACTCTTGATACGATTCTCTAGTTGTGCGAATTTTCTTCTATCCGGCTTCATTGCTTACGCTTCTCAAAAAACCGCTAGTTGCTTCCATGAATATCTCAGGTATTTCGATATCTTCTGTAAACTCTCTAAATGTGCTGAGTTTTTTATTGAGAGACATGCAAATTGCTTCGTTTAGTATATGTCCAACGCCATCACTTAGTTTTCTATTTCCTGATATCCACTGACGAAGTAATTCTTCCGAAAATTTTGTCTCAAACAGTGGACTTGTGTACACTGGATCCCTAAATGTTTGTGAGCTGATAAAACTCATCAGATGGACAAAGTGTTTGTGGCACAGAGCAGTCCCTAAATTGTCTCTGTACTGCTGATTAAACTTTCTTTGGTAAAAGAGAACTATTTCGGCAGGATTGTCATTAACTCTTTTGACATTCTGATTATTTTCAATGATGTTAATACCAATAGCTTCTAAAAAGGGCGCAACGATGTCTTTCTTATGCTTATCGAAGGGGATAATTTTCATTTCGACATCAGAAAATTGCTTTGACCAGGCCGAAATCACATCTATATAACTAGAATAAAAATTTATCTTGTAAAGATAGTCTTGAAAACTGCAACTTTCCCCCCATTTAATAGCTTCTTTGTACGAGGACATGCAATAATCGATTTGATTTCTCAGAACCACAACAATTTTTACATCAATACCGTCAAGCAACGACCTAAGCCTTAATATAGGCGAAATTTTCTTACAGTAATAAAAATGCTCAGAACTAAGAATTAAGTCACCATACTGAGAATCAATCTCCTCTCTATATATTTGCAAGTCAGCCCTGTTCTTTAGGGCGCCATTAAAGCCAAGGTCATTAGCTATTTTTACGTGATGAAAGCTGCTGATTCCGATGTTGGGGTAGGATAAGCTATGCTCTTTTAATTGCTCGCTATTTTCGAACAAATAGCGCTGAATTGCTGAAGAACCTGACTTATCAGACCCAATATGTAATAGGATCTTTTTGTTAGTCATTGTTGACCCATGAGCCAAATGGTTGGAAGTGTCGATGCTCGAAGATGCCTTCATAGCATGCATGGGCTTTGATGCTTTCATTTCCCGCTTTGATGCTTTCATTCCCCTTTTCAACCAGCATTTTCACATCCAGGTTCTGCTCAAGATAGGCATCCTCATCAAAATTGCTGAAATATATTTCCCTGTTTTCATAGATGCCATACTTTGCATAGTGCGTTAGGCCGCTATTGAATTCACCACGCTCAACTGAATGCTTAACATCTTCGTTAGCATCTAAATATTTTCTTTCATCAAAATAGCTTTTTAACTTATAAACCAAGTAATTTTCTACAATTTGCCTTAACTTGGAAGTCTCTATAGATATGAATGCATTTTCAAAGTCAGTTTGCTTGCATCCTGTCATCCGAGACATAATATCATTGATGTTTCTCATATTTACTGCCTTTCGATATTTGATAATGAATAAAGAGAACCTTCGAGATAATTAAGTATATGATCTGCATGCTGATCAGCACTTCCATCACCTCGCAAGTGAATCTCGGGATTTACTGGCGCTTCATAAGGCGCGTCAACACCGGTAAAGTTTTTTAGCGCACCTGCATCGGCTTTGGCATAAAGGCCTTTAGGATCCCGTTGCCTGCACTCATCTATGGGCGTGTCAACAAAAATTTCAACGAATTCAGAATCCTCGAACATGTCTCGTGCCATCTTTCGTTCCGCATTGAACGGCGAGATGAACGAAACAAGAGTTATCAATCCAGCTTCTGTAAACAGTTTAGATACTTCTGCGACACGGCGAATGTTTTCAACCCGGTCCGCATCTGTGAACCCCAGGTCGCGATTTAATCCATGCCGTATATTGTCTCCATCGAGAAGCATCGTTTTTCGCCCCATACCATGGAGACGGTTTTCGACAATATTCGCAATCGTCGATTTACCCGAGCCGCTTAGACCGGTGAACCAAAGCACAACTGGTTTTTGACCCATCAGTCCTGCTCGGGATTGTTTATTTACATCCAACGCCTGCCAATGAATGTTTGATGAACGGCGGAGCGCAAACCAAACCATCCCCGCTCCAATGGTTTGGTTGCTAAAGCGATCAATGAGGATAAATGAGCCGGTTTGTCTGTTAATTTCATAGGGATCGAACGCAACTGGTTCTGATAAGGACAAAGAGCAAAAAGCGATTTCGTTGAGTTCCAACCCTTTGGCGGCGATATACTGGAAAGTATTTACGTCTACCTTATGTTTGATATCGGTAATAGTAGCTGTTACCGTCTTACGGCCTATTTTGAGGAGGTAAGGACGACCGGGAAGCATGGTGTCCTCACTCATCCAAATAAGGTGTGCAGCGAACTGATCAGCGACCTCGGGCCGACTTGCCGGGTCTGCAAAAACATCCCCTCTGCTTGCATCAATTTCGTCAGCAAGTGTGATCGTTACTGCATCTCCGGTACTGGCAAAATCGAGATCCCCATCCATAGTCACGATCCGCGAGATTTTTGAAGTTTTGCCGGATTTTGCAACCAAAACTTCATGACCTGGCATTATAGTTCCACTTGCGATTGTACCAGCAAACCCCCTAAAATCCAGGTTAGGTCTGTTTACCCATTGGACAGGCATGCGGAATGGTCCTGCTTGACGGTCTATTTCTACATCTATACTTTCCAGGTGCTCAATCAGTGTCGGTCCATTGTACCAAGATGTCCTCTCTGAAATTACGGCTACGTTATCCCCGCACTTAGCAGAGATGGGAATGGCCTGAAAGCTGGTGAAATCGAAGCCAGAGCTGAAAGACACGTAGTCTGAAAGGATCTCGGAAAACCGCTCCTCCGAATAGTGCACAAGATCTATTTTGTTAACGGCCAAAACCACATGGCGCACGCCCAATAATGAGGCAATAAACGAATGCCGTCGTGTTTGTTGCAAGATACCCTTCCGAGCATCTACAAGAATAACAGCAAGGTCAGCGGAAGACGCTCCAGTTGCCATGTTCCGAGTGTATTGTTCATGACCGGGAGTGTCCGCGACGATAAACTTACGCGCCTCTGTCGTGAAGAAACGATAGGCCACGTCAATGGTGATGCCCTGCTCACGCTCCGCTTCCAGACCATCCACCAACAGAGAAAAATCTATATCTGCATCGTCGGAGCTGTGCTTTTTCGAGTCGCGCTCTAGCGTAGCTAGCTGATCTTCAAGCAGTAACTTGGAATCATAGAGCAATCGACCGATAAGAGTAGATTTACCATCATCCACGCTCCCGCATGTCAGAAACCGCAGGAGAGATTTCTGGTTCTGCTCTTGAAGGTATTCTGAAACAGATGTTTTTTTCACTTCATGCAACAGATCCATCAGAAGTATCCTTCTTTTTTCTTCTTCTCCATGGACGCACTTTCATCATGGTCAATAAGGCGCCCGGCACGCTCACCGGTGCGGGCTATAAGCATTTCCTTCACAATCTCTTCAAGACTTTGCGCAGAAGATTCAAAAGCACTGGTCAGGGGATAGCAACCCAGGGTTCTGAAGCGGACCATGCGTTCCTGAATCACTTCTCCTTCCTGGAGAGGGAGGCGTCCATCATCCACCATAATTAGCTGTCCAGCTCGTTCAACTACAGGACGTAACTGAGCGAAGTAGAGCGGTACAATGGGAATTTTTTCCGCCAAAATGTACTGCCAGATGTCCAGCTCAGTCCAGTTAGAGATTGGGAAGACCCGGATGGACTCTCCCTGACCTACCCGGGTGTTGAAAATTGTCCAGAGTTCCGGGCGTTGATTCTTTGGATCCCAACCATGAGCCTCAGTTCTGAAAGAAAAAATACGCTCCTTAGCGCGAGATTTTTCTTCATCCCGCCGAGCGCCGCCGAAGGCCGCATCAAACCCATGCATGGTGAGCGCTTGCTTCAAAGCTTCCGTCTTCATTATATGGGTATATAGGCTCGAACTGTGATCAATTGGATTTACGTTGTCCCGCAAGCCATCAGGATTCGTATGCGTAATTAGTTTCATGCCCGCTTCTTTCGCCACGCGGTCGCGAAACTCAGTCATCTCTCTAAATTTCCAGGTTGTATCTACATGAAGAAGAGGAAATGGGGGAAGCGCCGGGTAAAAGGCTTTACGCGCCAGATGCAACATAACCGACGAATCTTTCCCGATCGAATAAAGCATAACGGGATTTTGAAACTCAGAAGCTACTTCACGAATGATATCAATAGTTTCAGCTTCTAGTCGGTGTAAGTGATTTCTGCGAAAATTCATTTAAGAAATCCATAATATTGTCGCTATGTGTATTAGTACTTTCCATTAGTGTTAATTTATTGGCCAATTATTGGCATTATTTTGTCAGGTACTATTTTTATGGGTATATCTCTGGTTGTATTTTATGGGTATAACTCTGGTTGGCATTGCCAAGTTGTTTGAAGCTTGAATTTGAGTTATCTAATCCAAATAAAATTACCGAGTTCACTTCCCCGCCTGAAGGGCTATCGTTATCCGCGTGAGGTCATTGCTTATGCGGTTTGGGCCTA
>CANNAV010000126.1 GCA_947502585.1 uncultured Pseudovibrio sp. | reverse complement strand
CGTGGCATAGTACTTTCCTCCTTTCTATTTTGCATTCCAAACATATGCCTTCTCGGAGTATCCGAGACGAGGCGCACCATAAGCTATGTCTATGACCCGCAATACAACCTGTTCCCGGAACAAGAGCGCAGCCCGCTGTTCCATGCCGGCGATGCCCGCCATGTCATCCGCACCAGCTGGGACAAGACCTGCGGCGTTCCGCGCACCCAAACCGATGTCAATGGCAAGGTCACACAGTATCAGTATGACGCCCTGTGCCGACTGGTGCGCACCGACTATCCCGATGGCGGATTTGAGGCTCTGGCCTATGTGAACTGGGGCACCCCGCACACCCAGCACATCGTCAAGACCAGCACACCGGCCACAGGCAGCACCCCGGTGACCAGCCGCGAGTATTATGATGGGCTCGGCCGGGTATGGAAATCAGAACAGGACGTCGGCTCCGGCAAGAGTGTGCGTGAGCTGACAGGCTACAATGCCCGGGGTCAGGTTGCCTGGGTCAAACAGCTCCATGAGCCTGGCTCTGAACCGCAGCCGGTCACTTATATCTATGATGCTTTGGGCCGCCAGACGGTGATCAACCATGGCGATGGCACAAGCACTCACTATGCCTATAAGGCTGGACCTGAGTTCCGCTCCGTTGAGGTTACCGATGCTCTGGGCCACAAGGCCAGCACCCACTTTGATGCCCATGGCAATGAAGTGCGCCGCATCAAGGTGCGCAATGGCCAGCAGCTCATCACCCGCATGGAGTATGATGCTCTCAACCAGCTGACCAAGGTCACCGACCCGGCCGGTTCTGTGTGGACCTACCGCTATGATGGGCTGGGCAATCAGGTCTCAGCTTCTGATCCCAACCTTGGTATCTGGACCAAGGAGTATGATGGTGCCAATCGCATCATCAAGCAGATCGACAACAAGGGACAGGTCACAACCTACTCCTATGACAAGGCGGGGCGAACCAAAACACGCAAGACTGGGAGTGTATCTGACCTGCCTCAAGCAGACCCCATCATGGGAACACCTGCCAATGAGACGTTAACGGGCACATCTGCAGCTGATGAGATCCATGGTCTTGGTGGCAACGATAAGCTGTATGGTCATGCTGGCAACGACAAGCTCTATGGCGGCGAAGGCAACGACAATTTTTGGGGTGATGCCGGAGCGGATCTGATTGATGGCGGACCGGATGTCGACATTGCTCGCTATGGCACCTCAAACGCTGCAGTTCATATCAATCTATCTACAGGGACAGCTTCTGGGGGCTATGCCCAGGGTGATGTTCTGTTAAACATTGAGAACTTGGAGGGGTCTAACTTTGATGATGTTATCATTGGCGATGACAAGAACAATGGCCTTTATGCCCATCGAGGCAATGATCGTCTGGAAGGCAAGGGAGGCAATGACACCCTCAATGCCTATGGCTCCGGTGCAGATACCCTAGATGGTGGTGAGGGCACTGATATCGTTCGCTATTATTATTCCACCTCTGGCGTTACTGTGAACCTGGCAGACCCAAGCCAGAATACCGGTGATGCTGCAGGTGATACCTACATCTCCATTGAACGCGTTATTGGCACCCGCGACCATGCCGACACATTAACTGGGAATGCGGGCAACAACATCCTTTTGGGCTATGGCGGCAACGACACGCTTTATGGGGGGGCTGGTTACGATGAGCTCTCTGGTGGCGCAGGAGCCGATACACTGGATGGTGGCGCAAATACAGATGCAGCGCGTTACTACAACTCACCAGCTGGAGTGACCGTCAACCTGAACACAGGAAGCACAAGCGGCGGTGATGCTGCTGGCGATACGCTGATCAATATTGAGAACATTCTTGGCTCCAACCATAATGACGTTTTGACCGGTAACGCGAGCAACAACGGACTTTATGCTCATGGGGGTATCGACAAACTCTACGGTCTAGGTGGCAATGATACGCTCAATGCCTATGGCTCTGGGGCCGACATCCTCGATGGCGGATCTGGATTTGATGTCGTGCGTTATCGTTGGTCCAAGCATGCTCTGACCATCAACCTTGCTGATCCAAGCCAAAACACAGGGGATGCAGCAGGGGATACTTATGTCTCCATCGAAGGAGCAATGGGCAGTGATGCATATGGCGATACCATCGTTGGAAACGCTTCTGACAATAAACTTTGGGGCTATGGCGGCAATGATACTTTGAATGGTGCAGCAGGTAATGATCGCCTTTATGGCGGAGCTGGCAATGACACCTTTGTCTTTGAAGGCACCAGCTTTGGCCGTGATGTGATTGAAGACTTTGCAGCAGGCCACGGGATAGGGGATGTCATTTGGTTGAAATACTCCACGCTCACCAGCTTCGAAAAGGTAAAAGCCCAAGTCAGAGCTTCCGGAAGTAACACAGTCATCCAATTTGATGCGAATAACACCATCACACTGAAAAATGTGAAACCTAGTCAGCTTCATGCCAACGATTTCAAGTTTACTAACGGCACGCGTAAGCGTGAAACAAAAGAAAATTGGCTTAGGGTTTCAGTCTCAGGTCATTATGCAAGATTTTATCTAAAAAACCCCAAAGGATCAAGTTCACGCTCTTCCTCGGACTGGAAGAAAAACGGACCTTGGGTTGCAGGTTCTGTCTCACCTAGTTTTTATTGTGAGGCAGCCAATGGAACAGCAGTAAATTACTTTGAGACAATCCAGCGTGAGAAAATCACTAAACAGGATGGTAGCTCCTTCTATACAGATTGGAAGGTGATCTCGAGACGAACAAGCACCAGCAGCAAGTCGAAGTCCGCATCCAGAAGTAAAGAGTGCTAGAGCACATTGATCATTTCTTTTTTGGATTGTAATACAGATGTTTAATACCACCATGAATATCCTAAGCTTTCGTAGATTTGCTGGCCTTGTTGTTGGCTCAGTTCTGGGACTAATCATTGGAGCTGCGGCACACGCCAGTACCGAGTATGTCACCTACACCTATGATGAGGCCCGGGCCGGCTATCACAACACCGGACAGCTCACAACCATCAGCAATGGGGCTGCCGCCATCCAATATGACTACAACAGTCATGGCCGGCTGGTGCGCGAGCGCTACATTGTTGACGGACAGACCTATGCCCGCACCTACTCTTATGATGATGGCAACCGGCTGCGCGCACGATCATTTTCTGACGGAGAAACCTGGCCACCCTCAAACGGACAATACCAGTATGACCGGGCCGGCAGGTTACTGGCCATTCCAGGGGCCATCAATCAGATCCATTATTCTCCTGATGCCGGGATCTCCCGGATTGATCACGCCAACGGAACTCACACGCTCAACTCTTATGATACGCAGCGCAAGTGGTTATTGGGCACCAAGCTAGCCAAAGGCTCCCAGGTGCTGCTTGAAGAGCAATACACCCGAGACACCGTGGGCCGGATCTCCAAGATCAGATCCAACCGGGCCAATGGCAACTGGGACTACACCTATGACAGCATCAATCAACTAACAGCGGCCACCAATGTGGGTAACAGTGCACTGACCCGCAGCTTTTCCTATAGTCCCTCCGGCAATCTGCTCTCCAAGAGTGATGTTGGCACCTACTCATATCCTTCTCCAACAGCCGCACGGCCTCATGCACCGACCAAGGCAGGCAGCTGGACCTTTGCTTATGATGCCAATGGCAACATGGTCTCCGGTAAGGGCCGCTCTCTGGTTTATGATGGTAAAGACCGTCCGATCTCGGTGACCATGGGCGGGGTGACCACTCAGTATGTTTACGGCCCTGATAATAAACGGCTGAAGAAGATCTCCGGTGGTCAGACCACGCTGTATCTGGGAAATGATGAGGAGATCCTGCCCGATGGCACGGTGATCAAACATCTGGATGGTTCTGTGCGCCGTGTGGATACCACCACCAACTGGATCCATCGCGATCACATGTCCTCAGTCCGCATGCTGACCAATAATGCTGGCGCGATCGCAGCGGTCAGTCGCTATCAGCCTTACGGCAAGCGTACAGATGTCCAGCAGGCAGCTGACACTCCGCGCGAAAGCAAGGGCTGGATCGGGGAACGCGACGATCCGGAAACCGGTCTGACGTATCTGAATGCACGATATTATGATGCTGACCTTGCACGGTTCATTCAGTCTGATTGGTATGGTCCAACAGATCCTTATGTGGGAACCAACCGATACGGCTATGCACTGAACAATCCGATCTCATTCAAAGATCCTTCCGGCCACCGGATTGATGACTTCAACGAGATTGGCAACAGCGGCGTAACATCAGGAGCTAGAAATCAACGAGAGTATGGCCAGTTTAGGGAAGCAAGGAATCGAGAAACAAGTACGAGAAGCGAACGACGGTCCTATGACTACTCAGATTACCGCGAAAACGGAAACGACTTCCGCGATAAAAAAAGCAGTGAAAGATATGACTACAACAGGTTCGATTACGGAAATAGGGACTTAATTGATCCAGTTGAAAGGGCAAAAGAACATCGAATAGAAGCGTGGTCACAAGCGCAAAAAAATATCAATCCGTATGGTGATTACATACGGCCTTCATTAGGTCCGTTCGACGCGATTGGCGGTATTACTAACGGTCCCAAACTTCTCGCAGCAGTTGTGTTTGCAAAACCAGCTGCAAAATTTCTTGGAGCCAACGGGGTTAGAGTCGATAGTAAAACTCTTTGGAAAGGTAAAGGGCGCGAGAGATTGGATGTCGAAAATCCAAATCCTAGCCAACGTCCAGGCCAACTACACTATCAGGATCAAAAAAACATTAAACACATTTACGATCCGAAGACAAATTCATTCCCTACCGCACCAGCAAGTGTTAATAAGCTCCTTAAAAATAATGACTTTAGAAGGGCTATCGATAAAGGTCTAAAAAAGTACCTTGGGGAGTAGTAATGTTATTAGAAAACCAAAAGATGTTTGCATTGCGTGCTAAAAGTAGCGCTGATAGCATCAAAAGAAATAATGAAATGTATGAAATTGCAAAATCTGGGTTTGAAACAATTGGAGGTTGTTACTTTCTAAAGAAATTGCTGCCTTATGGTGCAAATGTATCCCAACGTGACTTTATTGATAAGACTGGCTATGAGTGTTTCATTAATTCAGTAAATGTCGATGATTATGTGGGAAATAGTTATTTGGAGCACGGCCTCGAGCTGGTACGCAACGCCTTATCAGCGTGGAGAGAATTCAACAATCAAGAGGTCTTTGTCGCAATCATTAGCTATGATGATATAGGAGCAAAAGTGAGATTTCATCTAGATCGAATGAATGAAAACTGGCTATCAGATGATTTAGAGAGCTACGATGAAGCGATTTTGATTGTAGATTCTTCAGAGCTGGGTTTTCTACGCTCGGGTTAGAAGATCAGCTGGGTGGAGAGGGGGGTAAGGTGCAGTTACTCGCGAGACGATTAACTCGTTGATTGACCTTTTCTCTAAGCGCTTCGTAAGGGGGTGTTGATCAGCATGCAAAATTGACCCACCTGGCGGGATAATTTGCATTTAAAAATCACCCGCCTTGTTTGTTATGATTTCGTGTCTTTCGGGCACGGAGAACCAGCCAGGTGTTAGTCATGGAAAGTGTTGCAAAGATCCGTCGTTGGGTTCTGGCGGATGGGGTGTCGATCCGGGAAGTCAGTCGTCGGACTGGTTTTTCGAGAAATACGGTTCGCAAATATTTGCGGGACGAGAATGTGGAGCCGCGCTATCGTTTGAGTTCCCCTCGAAAGGGGCGTCGTTTGCTTGACAATACCTCAAGCTTTTCTTAACTCCATTTAATGTCATGTATGGGTGACAAAAACGACACTCACATATTTAATACAACACTATCAAACTTATAAATAATAAAAGCGGAACGGATCTCTCAATCAGTACTCAATCAATAGACGCTACGCGCAAAAGGCTTATGAAAATTTATGATTCTCGCGCGGACCTAAATCCTGTGCCAATCCGAAGTAGCTTCATCTATCGATGATTTCTACCAGATTTATAAGGGGAAACCATATGGGCAGTGTGACCCCCTTTACGTAATTCAATTTAGACTATAAATCAAAAAGATAGCTTATTTTTAGATATGATTTATTGAAATCCTTAGTCTGTTTTTCGGATAAGGGTTAATACTTGTTAACCAAAAAGAATTTGACTAGATTCCATGTTTAACCCCTTATGGTGCCTAAACCCGCCTTTTGGGGTGATTTGGAGCTTAGTTATACAATGACAGATACAGCCGGTGATACCTTGGATCGTGATGATACCCTCCTGTTAAACCGTGTTTCGCAGGATAAAAGTAAGCTCGCCTATCTGATTGAGGCGACCGCGCTAAGTGCCACCGACCCCCATGCCCATAAAGTGATGCGCACCTTCCTACCACGGGATGCTGCCGAGCTGGTTGGCGTTACCGCGAAGTATTTTAACACAGTCGCAGCAGAACTTGAGTTGGAAGTGGAGCGCGATGATAAGAACAAGTATCGCGCCTATTCTCTTAGTAATATTAATGATGTACGCAAAGAATTAGCACGCCGGAACGCTGACAGCCCCAAGGCGGTGCGCTACGATCCCCAGCGGCGTGAAGATGATGACCTTGCCGTTGTAGCCTTCGTGAACTTTAAGGGCGGATCTGCGAAAACCACCTCATCTGTCCACTTCGCACAGTACGCTGCCCTGCAAGGCTATCGCGTTCTGCTGCTGGATCTGGACCCGCAAGGCTCCGCGAGCACCATGTTCGGTTATGAGCCAGTTATGGTTGAAGCCGATCAGTCAGTTAACGCAGCTTTGCGTTACGAAGAGCCCATTAGCCTACGAGAAGTGGTGCAGAAGACGTACTTTGAGGGGGTCGACATTTGCCTTGGTGGTCAGTGGATGGCTGAATGGGAGCAGGACACGCCTCGTGTGATGACTGACGCCAAACACTACGGACCAACAGCTCAGCAGCAACTTCCGAAATTGCGGGCAGAGCGGGCACGTGGTGGGCTCACTGAAGCTCGAATGGATGAAATGGAGCAAGAAATTGCAGCATGGGAACATATTGTTTCCGTGGGAGATTCCGCCCTCCACTATTATATGCGCTTGCGCCAAGCGTTGAATGACGTGAAGGATGATTACGATATCGTCGTGTGTGACACCCAGCCGGCGCTGCACTTTGCAAGTCAAGCGACCATTGGCGCAGCCAACCATTTGGTTCTGACGATTCAGCCCGAATGGCTCGATATCAAGAGTATGCACCAATACCTTTCCAACCTGGAGGTGCACTTAGCCACCTTAGCCGATCATACTGACGTGATCGGCCAGGACGCACTCTACACCGATAAAACAATGCATTACCTGCTCACACGCTACGAGCAGAACGATGCGGCAATGGCCTCTATTACGCAGATGATGCGGGGAGAGCTGGAGAGCGTGTTGGAGCATCCGATGCCCAAGACAACAGTTGTTTCGCAAGCCGGCCTGCTGAATTGCACGATCTATGAGGGGAGCGGTAAGGACTTTAACCGCGAAACCTACAAGCGCGGGATCGAAGCTATGAACAACGTCAATCGTGAGATTGAGGAAATCGTTCTCAAAGGCTGGGGGCGTGATCTATGAGCAAGGCAGTCGGGAAATTCAACGCTGGCATCAAGGCCAAGGCTGAAGAACTAAAGAAGAAAGCGGGACTTCCTGAAGCCCCCAAAATGCCAATCAGGCCAAATGGGCCAGCTGACGTGCTGCGCCAAGCAAAAGCGGCACCCCCCTCCCCTCTCACACGAACCGAACCACCTGTTCGGGAGATGCTGAACCTTAAAGCATCTCTTTGTATTCCTTCTGAAATCAAGGACCGCTTAGATGTTGAAAGTGACCCTGACTTCGAAGCCCTGAAGGAATCCATCCGCGAGGAAGGTCAGAAGGTTCCGATCCTTGTGCGCCCGCACCCTACGAACGACGGGTTCTATGAGATCGCTTATGGCCGCCGCCGTTGGCGAGCCTGCGTGGCTCTCGGACTGTCCGTCCTTGCTGTGGTAGATCGAGAACTGTCCAATGAAGCACTTGTAATTGCGCAAGGCAAAGAGAACTATGAGCGCAAGAACCTTTCCTTCATCGAAACAGCACTGTTCGTACATCGCCTATCGCAAGATTACCCCAACCAAACTGTGGCAAAGGCCATTGGGGCGAGCCACCAATCGTCAGTCTCACATTACAGAAAAGTCGTCTCTGATCTTTCCGAAACGCTGATTAAGCGCATTGGCCCTGCACCAAAAATGGGGCGGCGTAAATGGGTGGCATTGGCCGACCTGCTTGAGACGGGACCATCAGGAAAGTTCATGCAGGCCCTTGCCGGCGCAGAGAGCTCTGAGCGTTGGCGCAAAGCGGACTCCAATGTTCGTTTTGAAATCGTCTTGGGGTTGGCTGAAAGGCAATCAAAACAGTCGCTCGCTGCACCGGAAAAGCATGCGTTTAAAGCCATGGACGGGAAGCCCATGCTGGAACTTTCCAAGGGCGCTCGCGGTTTCAGGTTTGCTTTTAAAGGTAAAAACGGAGCGGAGTTGAGCGCATTTATTGCTGCTCGTATACCTGAGCTCATCAAGGAGTTTGAAAAATCCACGGAGACTGAAACGTGACCTAGAACGTAAAAAGGGCTCGCCGAAGCAAGCCCCTGATTGAATTACAAACCGCCTGAAGGCCACTTGAACTCGTATGTAGCAATTTGCAGTTTACGGCTAAAGGGCTTGCGAAACAACCCATGTCTTTTGGGTTGACGTGAGTTTTCGTGTGCGGTTTTCCGTTAAATGGCACCAAGTGACCTTGGTGAACGGCAGGACGTGAACCAATGTTGCAAGAACACCCTATTTCTAAATTTCGTCGACTGAACACCAACGCTTTAGCCAGTCAGCGGCTTGCCGTGGAACCTTTAGAAACCTCCGTTTCCAAATCCGAACTCGCTTACACCCTGAAGACAGCAGCAGGTGCTATGGGGATTGGAGGCGCTGCTTTCCATGTTCTGGACGTTTTGATCGGTCTGGTTCGCGAAGACGATTTACAAGCAGGCAGTGAACCTGTGGTGGCGATCAGCAATGAAAAACTTGCAGCGTATGTTTGTCGTTCCGAGCGTACGGTAGCGCGACTGATCAAGCGCCTCGTTGAGATCAATGTGCTCGCGTACAAAGACAGCGGAAACGGGAAGCGTTTTATCAATCAAACCGGTGAAAAGTACGGACTCTCGCTTGCCCCTGCGTGCAAGCGAATTGCTGAAATTAAGGGTATGGCTACCCGCTTTCGCGCAGAGCTTGCGGCCAAGAAAAAGACACGACGTGAATGCCAAAAACATCGTCGAGGTATTCGGGATATCTGCGAAGAGCTGGTCAGGCTAGGACAACATACGAGCGCTGATGAATACATGAAGCGTGTCGTGGCAATCTCGGAGACCAATCAGAGCCATGCCGACAAAGCCCAACAGCTGGAAGCACTTTACTTTGAGGCGCTAAACCACCCTACCCTGTCTATTGATGACGAGTTGCCCGCTCAAAGTGAGCCCGGTGAAGTCAATGATATTGGCCTGGTTGAACCTACCAGAGAACATTCCGCCTCAGCGGACAGCGGAATTGAAGGCGTTTCCATTTCGCTGTTGCGGGAAGCCTGTTCGTCGCTGAGAAATGAGATGGGGTTAGAGTTTCACACGTGGATGGACCTGCTCGCCAAGAGTGATGAACTGCGCTTGCTCTTGGGGTTAAGTGACGCCGGATGGAATAAGGCGAAGACAACCGCGGGGCGCTACACCGCTATTGCTTGCCTCGCGGTAGTCTGTGAGAAGGCCTTTCGCGATCCGCTGAAACTGCAACGACCAGCTGGTTATTTCAACGGCATGATCGCGAAATCTGAAATTGGTGAGTTGCGATTGCGGCAGACCGTGTGGAGACTGGCTCAGGTCCATTGACCGCTTAAAATATAACAGGCTATTTTTATTGTCTTTTCTCCGAGAATTTTACCGCGGTAAAATCTCGAGCTGCGTTTTGCCGTGTGTAATCTTGTTTCTCGGGCACGGAGATTACTCAACCTGATGTCTGGAAATTGCCGTAGCGGCTTTATTCATCTGTGCTTTCCCATTTGATATATGCCTTGGTTTCTGTTTCCCATTTTTCGTCGATTTGGGACGTAGGGCTGAGCGGAACGGTATCCCGTCATAAGGTGTCTTTTTCGTTGATGCAGCGATAGATTGTTGCGGGA
>CANNAV010000125.1 GCA_947502585.1 uncultured Pseudovibrio sp. | reverse complement strand
CAAACCTAAAGAGAAATGCCACGATGGCTATCTCAATTTCTAAACCAGATAATTTACAGCACTATAGGGACACAATCCATTTATATCTTCAGGTCTTCTCCTGTGCCAAAGTTGTCGGCAACATAATCCAGATCCTTATCACCACGCCCTGACAGGTTGACAAGTATTGTCTCTCCCGGACACTCCTTTGCCAGCTTCATTGCGTATGCGACTGCGTGAGAGCTTTCCAATGCAGGAATGATGCCCTCATAACGCGACAGCGCCCAGAATGCCTGCAAGGTTTCATCATCGGTCGCAGAGGTGTAATGCACCTTACCTATATCAAGCAGGTAAGAGTGCTCTGGTCCTACGCCTGGATAATCCAGGCCAGAGGCAATTGAGTGTACTGGCGCAGGGTTGCCAGCATCGTCTTCCAGGACACGACTCCTGAAGCCATGAAGCATGCCTGGCTTGCCGAATGTCATGGTTGCCGCATGCTGTCCAGGCTCAGGCCCTTTGCCCATTGGCTCAACGCCGTACAGCTTGACTGACTTATCCTGAATGAAGCCAGAAAAGAGGCCCATTGCGTTTGAGCCGCCACCAACACATGCCACAGCATAATCTGGCAGGTTGCCAGTCATCTCAGTGAACTGCTCACGGGCTTCAATACCCACAATTTGCTGAAAGTCGCGCACCATCCGTGGGAATGGGTGCGGACCAACAACAGAACCGATTGCGAACAGAGCTTCATCAGCCTGCTCCAGATAAGATGCGAACGCAGAATCCACTGCCTCCTTCAGGGTGCGCCCACCGAAGCCGACCGGCACAAGCTTTGCGCCCAACAACTGCATGCGGACAACATTCGGGTGTTCTTTCGCGATATCCACTTCACCCATGTGAATTTCACATTCGAGTTCAAAGTAAGCAGCAGCTGTTGCCAAAGCCACGCCGTGCTGACCTGCGCCGGTCTCTGCGATGAGCTTCTTCTTACCCATATGCTTTGCCAGAAGCGCTTCTGCCATACAGTGGTTGAGCTTGTGAGCTCCGGAGTGATTCAGATCTTCACGCTTCAGATAAATGTTCGCACCTGACCCAATTCGATTCGACAGGTTGCGTGCATGCGATATGGGAGTCGGACGGCCCTGAAAGTGCTTGCGGATATAGCGCAGCTCGTTGATGTAGGAGGCATCTCCTGAGATCTTATCATAAGCTTTGGCGATCTTTTCGAACTGAGGCACCAACTCAGGCGGCAGGAATGCACCACCGTATTCGCCAAAGTAGCCTTCTTTATTCGGAAACTCTTTTAAATAATTATCCATCAGTTCAGGCACTCCCAGCCCATATCTATATATGTGTGTGGGACTGATGCTACTTTAAGCCATGTAGCGCAATCCATCTGGTAATTGGACTAATAACTGCTTTCCTGCAGGCAGGGTTGCTAAGGACCTTCGCTGCTTCCATAAAAAAGCCCCGGCAGACACATAGCCGGGGCTCTCCTTATTCCAGACTGACCTTCCGAATTACTTTAGGTCAACGCCGTAGAAGATGTGACCGCCGAATGGGTCGATCTTATAGTTTTCTACCTTTACGGAGACTGGCTCAGATACAACAGAGTGTGCTATGGTTGCCCATGGAGCTTCACGCTTGAAGACCACCTGCGCCTGCTCATAGAGCTTTGTACGCTCAGCAACGTCTGCGGTTACTTTCGCTTTCACGATCAGGTCATTAAATTCAGTGTTACACCACTGAGCGCGATTGGAACCACCAACAGCGTCACAGCCGAGAAGAACTGCCAGGAAGTTGTCCGGGTCACCATTGTCGCCGGTCCAGCCCAAGAGAACTGCACCGTCACGGTCCGTCTCTTTAGAACGCTTCAGATATTCGCCCCACTCATAGGAAACGATTTCAACGTCAACACCAACCTTCGCAAAATCGTTCTGAATAACTTCAGCCATACGACGTGCGTTCGGGTTGTATGGACGCTGAACAGGCATCGCCCAGATCTTCATCTTCAGATCTTTAACGCCTTCTGCTTCCAAAGCAGCTTTTGCAGCAACCGGATCATACTTATCATCCTGAAGGTCGGCGTTATAAGACCACATGGTCGGCGGAACTGGGTTGGAAGCAACCTTACCGGCCCCCTGGAACACCGCACCCAGAATTGCCTGCTTGTTGACAGCCATATTCAACGCTTTACGCACCTTTGGATTGTCAAAAGGAGCTTGCTGAGTATTGTAAGCCAGATACCCAACGTTCAGGCCTTCCTGCTGCATAAGGTTGATCGATGGATCTTCCTTCATTGCTGCAATGTCAGCTGGATTTGGATAAGTCATTATGTCACATTCGCCAGCTTTAAGTTTTTGGTAGCGAACGGATGCGTCCGGAGTGATCGCAAACACCAAATTGTCGAGTGGTGCTTTGCCAGCCCAGTAATCCGGGTTTGCTTTATAGCGGATCAACGCATCTTTTTGATAGCCAACCAGCTGGAATGGGCCGGTACCAACAGGGTTCTGATCGAATGCATCCTTGTTGTCCATCATTTTTTCTGCATATTCAGCAGAGTGAATGGAAGCAAAATCCATCGCAAGGTTTGCGATCATTGGAGCTTCCGGACGGGTCAGGACAAACTTCACAGTGTAATCGTCCACCTTAACGATCTCTTTGATGAGATCGGGCATGGACATTGCGTTGAAGTACTCATAGTTGCCGCCGGAAACGCTGAAATATGCGTTTTCTTTATTGCCCTGACGGTCAAAGGAGAAGATCACATCATCCGCATTGAAATCACGCGTTGGAGTGAAGTGTTTGGTGGTGTGGAATTTTACACCCTTACGCAGTTTGAATGTATATTCTGTACCATCCTCAGATACTTCCCAGCTTTCAGCCAGTCCCGGAACAGTCTTTGTTGTGCCACGCTCAAACTCAACAAGCTTGTTAAATATGGTCTTTGAAGACGCATCGAACGTTGTACCTGCTGTGTAAAGAGCTGGTGTAAAGCCCTCAGGAGAACCTTCCGAGCAGTATACCAGTGTTTTAGCCATTCCTGGTGCGGCAAACGCCATTGTTGCAGCTAACACACTGCCCATAAGAATTGATTTTTTCATTTCTCGTGTCCCCGATCACCCAAAGTGAATGCAAAAGCCAAGGCCTTTGGTCATTTATCGAAGCTGCTTGATGCAGTTCTTGTCATAGGATTTGCAGCGCCACACCGCAGGCTCACCACAAGCCTGCGAACCTCTTCTCTACAAAGAAGCCATGTTCAGAATGATTTCAGGAAGCCGGATGGAGTACATGATAAGTCCCCACTCCGCTGCATTGTGTCCTCCCCAGCACACCCCATATGCAACAACTGTAAACAGGAGTACCTTATACGTAATTATCGGTAAAATCTCCTTTTAATTGTGTTTTTATCCAAGAAATTGTTTCAACATTACCCTGATTAAGGAATATCCTTAATGAAATGACAGATGGCGGCCCCCCTGTGGGAGCCGCCATTTCATTTTTCAAATTACCAAATCAGCTTAGTGAGATGCAGCAAGTCTGGCTTTGATGTGGGAGATGTCTGCCTGAGGCGTGGCGTTAAACAGTGTCCGGGTATACTCATGTTGAGGGTTTCCAAACACTTCATCACGTGTACCGTATTCCACCACTTCGCCGAAATACATCACCATGACCTTGTCCGCGATGTAGCGCACCACTGACAAATCGTGGGAGATGAACAGGTAGGTCAGATTAAACTCGTCCTGCAAATCTGCCAGCAAGTTCAGGATCTGTGCCTGAACGGACAGGTCCAACGCTGAAACCGGCTCATCAAGAATGAGCAGTGACGGGTTAAGAACCAGTGCACGACCAATCGCTATGCGCTGGCGCTGTCCGCCAGAAAACATGTGCGGATAGCGATTGAAATGCTCCGGTCCAAGACCGACCTTGACCAGCATTTCCATTGCCTTGTCACGGCGCTCAGCTGGAGACAAGTTGGTGTTTATCATCAATGGTTCGGTGAGAACGTCACCAACACGCTGACGCGGGTTCAAAGAACCGTATGGGTTCTGGAACACGATCTGCACCTTGGAGCGCATGTCCCTGGACAGCTTTTCCGTTGAGATGTCGATCGGGTTACCCTCAATGAGGAGCTCCCCTGCCGTAGCCGGATCGATCAGAGTCAGGATACGCGCAAGTGTGGACTTACCGCATCCGGATTCTCCCACAACGGCAAGCGTCTTGCCGCGCTCCAGACTAAAGCTGATGCCCTTCAGAGCCCGGTTAACATATTCTTTCCCGAAAAGACCTTCTTTAGTCCGGTATTCACGAACCAGATTGCGCGCTTCAAGGATGATATCGTCAGCCATTATGCAGCTCCCTCATCACCAAGGTGAAAATCGGAGACCGTTGGCAGACGATCACCTGTTGCGTTTTCAGGAAGCGCTGAAAGCAGAGCCCTGGTATATGGGTTCTTCGGGCTTTCAAAGAGTGAGAGGACATCTGCCTCTTCCATCTTTTTGCCTTTGCACTGAACCACCACACGGTCAGCCGTTTCTGCAACCACTGCCATATCATGAGTGATCATGATCAGGCCCATGCCAATTTCCCGCTGCAGATCAAGGAGCAGATCGAGGATCTGCTTCTGAATAGTAACGTCGAGCGCAGTTGTCGGTTCATCGGCAATCAGCAATTTTGGCTTACAGGCAATAGCCATCGCAATCATAATGCGTTGACACTGACCGCCAGACATCTGATGTGGATACTTTTTCAAGGTCTTGGCAGGCTCGGGCATTCCAACAGAATCAAAGAGCTCAAGCGCACGGGTTTTGCGCTCACTGCGGTTCATTTCGGTGTGCTCTTTGAGAGTCTCATCAATCTGATAACCCACAGTAAAGCAGGGGTTCAAGCTTGCAACTGGCTCCTGGAATATCATGGAAATGTCTTTGCCAATAATCTTGCGGCGCTGTTTTACAGACATGGCCAGAAGGTCATAACCTTCAAACTCCAGCTTATCCGCCCACAGGTGCCCGTTGTTGGCCAGCAAGCCCATTACAGCCAACATAGCTACAGACTTACCGGAGCCACTTTCACCTACTACAGCGAGAACTTCACCTGCATCAACGGAATAGCTCACACCATCCAGAGCCCGGAAACGCCCGTCAGCCGTGTCGAATTCAACCGTAAGGTTTTCAATTTCAAGAAGCGCCATCGTCAGCTCCTCTTCAGCTTGGGATCGAGAGCATCACGCAGGCCATCCCCAATCAGATTGATTGCCAGCACAGTGGACAGGATCGCAACACCCGGGAAGGTCACAACCCATGGCGCACGCAGAATAAATTCGCGGGCTTCAGCAAGCATCGTGCCCCATTCCGGCTGAGGTGGCTGAGCCCCCATACCTAGGAAGCCCAAAGCAGCAGCATCAAGGATTGCGGTGGAGAACGAAAGCGCTGCCTGTACGATAAGTGGAGCCATACAGTTTGGCAGCACAGTCACGAACATCAGACGCAGGGTGCCAACACCGGAAACCCGTGCGGCCATTACATACTCCCGGCTCATTTCGGACATCACCGATGCACGGGTGAGACGCACATAGTATGGCTGCTGCACTATCGCGATCGCGATCATCGCGTTAAGGAGCGACGGACCCAGAACAGCAACAAGCACCAAAGCAAGCAATAAGGACGGAAACGCAAGGATAACGTCCATAATACGCATTATAATGGTATCAATCCAACCACCAAACGTACCGGCCACCAGACCCAGACACACACCGCTAACAAGCGCAACCGATACAACAACCACACCAATGAAGAGTGAGAACTGGCTACCGTAAATCATGCGAGACAGAAGGTCACGACCCACAGCGTCTGTGCCAAGAACGTACGACCAGTTCCCACCTTCCTGCCATGCTGGTGGCAGGAGCAACGCATCGCGGTACTGCACAATTGGTGAATGTGGTGCAATAAATGCTGCCCCAAGAGCAATGCCAACAAGCATCAAGAAGAAGATCAGACCCGCAACAGCCCCTTTGTTGGTGCGGAAATGTTTCCAGAAACTGACGAGAAGTTCAAACCGGGTATCCGGTCCGGAATTTTGTGTCACGTCTGTCATGATTTACTCCGTATGCCGAATTTTCGGATTAACCAGACCGTACATCAGGTCCACAACCAGGTTCACGAGCATGACAATTGCAGCAATCATCAAGAGACCACCCTGTACAACCGGGTAGTCACGACGGAATATACTATCAACCATCCATTTGCCGATTCCCGGCCAAGAGAAGATGGTCTCAGTCAGAATGGCGCCACCAAACAGCACACCAATCTGCAAACCAATGATGGTGATGACGGGAATGAGCGCATTGCGCAGAGCATGAATACCGACCACGCGGAAGTTTGAGAGACCTTTTGCCCGTGCAGTACGCACATAATCTTCATCAAGAACTTCCAACATGGCGGAGCGGGTTTGTCGCGCGATAACAGCCAGCGGGATTGTGCCCAGAACAATGGTTGGGAGTATCAGGTGACTTACAGCCGAAGTGAACGCGCCAGGCTCATCTGAAAGCAGCGTATCAATTAGCAGAAAGCCAGTAACGGGCTCGATCCAGTACAACACAGAGATACGACCCGAAACAGGTGTCCATCCCAAAATACCGGAAAATAAGATGATCAGCAGCAGGCCCCACCAGAAGATTGGCATTGAATAACCGGCCAGAGCTGTTGTCATAACAGTGTGATCCAGGGTTTTACCGCGCCTTACAGCAGCAATAATGCCTGCAGGAAGTCCTACAAGGATTGCAAATAGAATTGCACAGAAGCCCAGCTCGACCGTTGCAGGAAAAAGCGTCATAAATTCCTGAAGTACCGGTTGTTTTGTAACGATGGATGTACCCAGATCGCCCTGAACCAAATTGGCCAGATAAGAGAGATACTGTTGCCAGATTGGTTTATCGTATCCAAACTGCATCATAAGGTCCTGATAACGTTCAGGACTAACACCGCGTTCGCCGGCTAACAGCAGAACTGGATCGCCTGGCAGCAGGCGAATGAAGAAGAACGAGGTTAATGTCACCCCTATAAAGGTAGGGATGAGCAAACCCAGTTTTTTTAATATGAGACGAAGCATACTTCAGCCACACCAATCAGAGGATTGTTTATCCGCAAGCCACCACCTGCGGCATGGGAGAGTTTTCCCAAAAAGTATCCCGGCGAATACATCGCCGGGATACAAATTGTCCAGCGGAAAATTATTCCTATTTCAGATCTACACCATAGAAGTAATGCCCCCCGAACGGATCAACCTTATAATTTTTAACACGAACACTGATCGGTTCAGAGACAAGAGAGTGCGCAATAGTTGCCCAGGGCGCCTCACGTTTAAATACTACCTGAGCTTCTTCGTAAAGTTTTGCACGTTCATCTACGTCAGAAATCTGTTTCGCTCGTTCGATAAGATCATTAAATTCAGTATTGCACCACTGCGCACGGTTGGAACCGCCCACACCATCACAAGACATCAGGACTGAAAGGAAGTTGTCCGGATCACCATTATCACCCGTCCAACCCAGCAGAACAGCGCCGTCACGATTGATGTCGGAGGATCGCTTAAGGTACTCACCCCACTCGTAGCTTACGACCTCAACCTTCACGCCGATTTTAGCGAAGTCTGCCTGAAGAACTTCGGCCATACGACGAGCATTCGGGTTGTATGGACGCTGTACAGGCATCGCCCAGATCTTCATAGTCAGATCCTTGACACCTTCCGCTTCCAAAGCTGCTTTTGCTGCTGCCGGATCATAAGGATCGTCAACAATTTTGTCGTTATAGGACCACATTGTCGGTGGGATCGGATTTTTCGCGATCTGGCCTACACCCTGGAATACAGCATTCAGAATGGCCTTCTTGTTGATTGCCATATTCAGCGCTTTACGCACTTTTGAATTATCAAACGGGGCCTGCTGGGTGTTGTATGCCATGTAACCAACATTCAGACCTTCCTGTTGCAGAAGGTTGATGTTTGGGTCATTGGACATTGCATCCAGATCAGCCGGATTTGGATATGCCATAACCTGACACTCACCGGCAGCGAGCTTCTGGTAGCGCACAGATGCATCTGGCGTAATTGCAAAGACCAGATTGTCGAGCGGCGCCTTGCCATTCCAGTAATCAGGGTTTGCCTTATAGCGGATCAGAGCGTCTTTCTGGTATCCAACGAGCTGGAAAGGACCGGTCCCGACTGGCTTTTGATCAAATGTATCCTTGCTGTTCATCATTGCATCCGCGTATTCAGCAGACTGGATGGACGCAAAGTCCATCGCGAGGTTCGCGATCATCGGTGCTTCTGGACGGGTCAGCTTGAATTTGACGGTATAATCGTCTACTTTTTCAATACTGTCGATCAGTTCTGGCATACCCATGGAGTTGAAGTACTCGTAGGTACCACCAGACACGTTGTGATATGGGTTTTCCTTGTTACCCTGACGGTCGAAAGAGAAAATTACATCATCGGCGCTGAAGTCACGGGTTGGTGTAAACCACTTTGTATCGTGGAATTTTATGCCCTTGCGAAGGTGGAAGGTGTATTCCTTGCCATCCTCAGAAATCTCCCAGCTTTCAGCCAGTGCCGGAGCAACTTCTGTCGTGCCGGGCATGAATTCAACCAGTCTGTTGTAGACCTGACGCGAGCTTGCATCAAATGTGGTACCTGAGGTGTAAAGAGACGGTGTAAAACCTTCCGGAGACCCTTCAGAACAGTACACGAGAGTTTTTGCCATTACAGGTCCAGCCACGACTGTTGCTGCTAACAGGCTACCACCAAGCAAAAAGCTTTTTTTCAAGGACATTGGTATTCTCATTTCGTTTTATTGCTTGTTCCAGTTGCTCTTCAACACTGCTTATTGCTGCAGTTTATTCAAGTATTTTGACTGTGAGAGATTATTCCGGCAGCGGAAGCATGGTGGGCCGTCTTCTCCACCTGAAGGTGAGTTCCGCCGTTTCCCGGCGCGAGCCATCTTTCAGGTTTTAGATTTCGGCTTGCACGTAATTCCGCGACAAGATTACCAACTCACAGCTCAAAACAAATATACGTCTTCCCACAAACATATACTATTAATTCTTCAGAAGTCGATTATCGATCATTAAGTTTCGATTCTGGCTTTCGAAATAATTAAAAATTTCAGAAGCACCGTCTAATCGGTATGAATACCTATAACCACACTCTCAGGCTGTGTTATTCCCTGTTACTTACCTGATGTTTAATAGGTATTTTTATCATATATTCTAAGAATCGCAATTATAATTTAGAATGGAACCTGATTATCTAAACAGATTCCGCACAATAATATCATCAGCATTTTATGGGGACCGCGCCCGCAGAAAGGCATATTGCGGGTCACACAAGCCTTCTATCCAACTGGTTTTGGAGTAATTTTGGGAGCCTCTGAAAATGCTAAATGTGTTTTTAATTGCAAGCAAAAGTCAAAGACCTCCACCTATGGTGGAGGTCTTTGACTTAAAGTCTCGTACGCCAGATTTGACAATAGCTCTCTTCAATAACCTCCGGCCAACTGCCCGCCAGCGAGTGGCTCCTGCTTTCCTTTCAGCAACCAATCCAGAAAAACTCGCGAAAACTACGAAATGCGAATTAAATGATCGTATTTAGGAATTTTCACATCATTCCAAATTCTGTTGAATGTTGCCCTAGGAATTTGAACTTCTTTTGCCCAAAAAAAGGATTTTTCCGCTTTCGGAAATCAATCCCTTTAAGCGATTATGAAAATGAATCTCCACTTCGGACTTCTGAATACATGCATGTGCTTCAATCAGTTAACT
Source organism: uncultured Pseudovibrio sp. (assembly GCA_947502585.1). Taxonomy (GTDB): domain Bacteria; phylum Pseudomonadota; class Alphaproteobacteria; order Rhizobiales; family Stappiaceae; genus Pseudovibrio. Next base: position 403 of record CANNAV010000125.1, on the reverse strand, counting down.
GAAATCGAGCACCTGAAATTCTATTTCAAACTCCGAGATCCATATTCGGAATTTTAAACTTCAACAATGGAGTTTTATTATCTTCTTTCGTTACCGACAAGCGCAGGTTACGAAAGTGGCTAAGGCGGTGAATAAAAAGCTGCTGCTGGAACATACCGCCTTTTAAAGGAGGTCCTATGGCGAAACTCAGGCCCCATACCGATTGGAACAAGCACTCAATCGAAGCAGAACTCCACCGCTGCGGTGGCCCCTTACCGAAATTGCAGCCAGATAAGGCTTGCACCTTACCACGCTTGCCAGGGCATTGAAAACAGAAAGCAGTCGCGCACAGGGTGATTCAATGAAAGTGCGGGCTGTTTTCGTTTGTCAGGAATGATATAGCTGTATTCCGATTGTCCTGTAC
>CANNAV010000124.1 GCA_947502585.1 uncultured Pseudovibrio sp. | reverse complement strand
GTTAATTTCGGCCATGAAAACGTGACAATCTCAAAAGTGCGGGTTCCAATTTCCCCTTATAATACAAGGGTTAGACCACCTACACAATCACAGGAGAGTCTTTCATTTCTCACTCAACCGCACCTGCCCCTTGTTCCCGGCTTATCTTTGGTCGGGGACGAGAGGCCAGTTCTACGGCTGCATCATTGCCAATTCCGGTCATGCACAAAAGCTGGGTGATAATCTGGCGTTTGTTACCGGGTGGTACCTTGTCGTTTGTGATGGCCAGGGCCGCGCCGATCAGTGCATGGGTTGTCAGTCGCCAGACCAGTTCGGCGTCCGAGACCTGAAACCGGCCAGCCTGCGAAGCGCGGCGTAAATCGCGAATCGCAAACGGACCCATCATTCTGAACATTGCGTCCGAAATAACCTCTGACCTATGCAAAAGCTGTTTCCAGTGAGTATCCCCTGTTGCCGTATCCAGTACGGTTCTAATGCCGAAAGCGTAAACCTGGGCGGGATCGTCAAACGTGTCTGTAACCTCTTCGATCCTCACCGCCAGATCGTGCATCAGGTTTTCAAGAACGGCGATGGCTAATTCGTCTTTCGATTTGAAGTAGCTGTAGACTGTGCCAGCGCCGACATCAGCCTTTTCGGCAATCTCCAACATTGTTGCTGCATCGACGCCCCGCCCGGACATGATTTCACGTGCAGCCTGAATTAACGCCTGCCGGTTTCGACGTTGACGCCTGGCCACCCGGCCCTCCTTAACGGGGATCTTTTCACTCATTTTAAGTTCCGCATGATGATATTCGAATCACATTCATTTCTGAACTCCGTCACATTTTATTTCACAACAAGTGGGAAAATTGAACCCATAGGATTGCCGTCGATGTTCTTCAGGGTTTTACCGCAAGGTGGCATAAAAAGGCGTTAAGCTGATATAATAAAAGAAACAATCTCTGGCAGAAAAATTCCTGATTTTGATTAAAGATGAATAGTACCCAAACTTGACGAGTATTCGAAAACGATTTAACGTCGAGGAAAGTAGTTATTCGGCCACTCCAGTCTGTTTTCATGCGCAGGTCGAACGATAGAGGGCTTAGGAGGAGATAAAGATGATCCACCCCGCGACCAACGGAGACTTCGACACAGATGTTGCAATTGTGGGTGCCGGCCCCGTTGGCACCATGCTGGCCATTTTGTTAGGCCAGAAGGGCAAAAGGGTCACTCTGGTCGAGCGGTGGACTACGCATTACGGCCTGCCGCGCGCGGTTACATACGACCATGAGATCGCGCGCATTCTGGCGTCGCTGGGTATCGATTCCGAAACAGATTCAGCGATAAATTACCATGATGAGCTGTATTACTGGCGCAACAGGGATGGTAAGAACCTGCAGATCGTCGACTGGCAAAGTCAGTCCGCCAGCGGCTGGCGTGTTCGTTACTGGTTCAACCAACCGCTACTTGAAAAACGCCTGCTGAAAATCGCTGGCGAGATTCCCGAGGTAACGATTTTGCGCGGATGGGACGGCGTTGCCCTGGACCAGGACGGCAAAGGCGTGTCACTGTCTATAAAGCAAAATCCAGAGGAGTTTGGACCCGACAGTAAGCGACAGGTTATCCGGGCGAAATTCGCTGTAGGAACCGATGGCGCAAACAGCTTTGTGCGCGAAAGCCTTGGCATCAAAAATGAAGACAAGGGTTATTTCTTCGATTGGCTCATTCTGGATATGGTGCCGAATTTCGACTATTGTGCGTCACGGCCGGAAGATCCGGCGCAATGGCAGCTTTGTGACCCCAAGCGCCCCACAACAATTGTTCCCGGTGGCCCAGGCCCTGTGAAAGAAGGGCCGGATCGACGGCGCTGGGAATATATGGTTCTTCCAGGTGAAACTGTGGAAGAGGTCCAGAAAGAGGAAAACGCCTGGAGGCTGTTGAAGCCCTGGGGTCTGACCCCTGAAAACTCTGAACTGGAAAGGGCCGCAGTTTATCGCTTTCAGGCTCGTTGGGCCAGGAAGTGGCATAGCGGCCGTTGCCTGATAGGTGGCGATGCCGCACACCTCATGCCGCCTTTTGCTGGCGAAGGGATGTGCGCCGGTTTACGGGATGCAGTGGCCATGGGCTGGCGACTGAATGCTATCCTTGAAGGTAAAATCGGCCTTGAAGTGCTTGAAAGTTACTCATCCGAACGCATCGAGCACGCCAAACACTATATCAACTTCAGCCAGGAACTTGGCAGCATCATCTGTATCAGTGATGAAAAGGAAGCAATTGATCGCGACACCCGTATGATCGCTGACCTCAGGCATCGGGACAATAAACCTGTTCCGACAGACATTTGCCATTTGGGCGAGGGCGCCTGGTGCGATGAAAGCGCTCATGCTGGCGAACTCTCCGTACAAGGCGTTGTCGAATTCAAGGGAAACAAGGGTCGATTTGACCAGGTTGTTGGGCAGGGCTGGGTTCTGATCGGTTATGAGACGGACCCGGTTGCCGCACTGACTGAAACCCAGCGCGAGCATCTCGCTAAACTTGAAGGGTTCGGCGTACAGATTGGTACCCCAGGTGGCCAGCATGATGTTGTTGACACTGAAGGGACATATAGAGCCTGGCTGGAAGACATCAACGCGAAATATGTCTTTGTACGTCCTGATTTTTATGTGGCCATTACTGCCAATTCAGTCGAGGACCTGCAATCGCGTTTTGACAAGGTTATGTCTGCGCTGCACCTGGATACGGCTGTTGCCGTAGCCGCCGAATGAGGTCAATTGCTGTGGTTTCCGGTTTCACCTATAATGTAAATCCGGCCCGGATCCTGTTCGGGCTGGGGGCTTCAGCCAATGTGGCCGCAGAAGTCAGCAGCTTGGGTTGTAGCAGGGCACTGGTTCTGTCGACACCGTTTCAGGCCAGTGACGCTGAAAGGCTGGCAGCGAATCTGGGCCCTGTCGCGGTTGGCGTATTTACACAGGCAGCCATGCACACGCCGGTGGATGTCACAGAAAATGCAATGGCCGCATTTGAGGCGGCAAACGCTGACTGCGTGATCGCCGTGGGCGGTGGGTCGACAATCGGGCTTGGCAAGGCAATCGCCTATCGGAACGACGCCCCTCAGGTCGTGATTGCAACAACCTATGCTGGATCTGAAGTTACACCGATCCTCGGCCAGACCGAAAACGGGCTGAAGACAACGGTTCGCCACGCGAAAATTCTCCCGGAAGTAGTGATCTATGACCCCGAACTGACGTTAGGTCTTCCTGTTGCCATGAGCGTGACGTCGGGCCTGAACGCGATGGCGCATGCGGTTGAGGCTGTATACGCCGAAAACCGTAACCCGGTGACCTCACTTATGGCAGTGGAAGGTGTTCGTGCGCTGCGGGACGCTTTGCCCGGAATCGTTGAAAACCCAGAAAGTATCGAAGCACGCAGTGAAGCATTATACGGTGCCTGGCTGTGTGGTGCAGTCCTGGGGACTGTTGGCATGGCCCTGCATCACAAAATCTGCCACACGCTGGGTGGGACGTTTGATCTGCCGCACGCAGACACCCATGCGATCATGTTGCCACATTCAGCCGCGTATAACGCGCCCGCTGCGAAGGGCGAAATGCAACCGCTGACCGATCTGTTCGGCAGCTCTATTGGCGGAGGGTTGTGGGATTTTGCAAAGTCGCTTGGTGCACCAATGGCTCTTCGTGAACTGAATGTAAGAGATGTTGATCTGGACCACGCGACCGAGATCGCGACCCGGAATCCTTACTGGAACCCACGCCCAATTGAAAGCCAGGCAATCAGGGAGTTGCTGCAGCAGGCTTTTGAAGGTCGCCGGCCAGAGTAACAGCCTGAAACACCGCCAAACGCATCAGGGAGGAAACCAATATGCTGACACGACGCACACTTATGAAAACAGGCGCGGCAGCCGGGGCCACCGTCTTGGCAATGCCAGCCCTGGCCCAATCCGGAACCGTTAAGATTGGTTATGTCAGCCCACGGTCCGGCCCGCTCAGCGCGTTTTCCGAGGCGGATAATTATGTCATCGGACAGTTCATCAAAAACAGTGCCGCAGGCGGGCTGAACGTCGAAGTAATTGTTAAGGACAGCCAGTCCAACCCCAATCGTGCGGCCGAAGTAGCACGAGAACTAATCGTCCGGGATGAGGTCAATCTGATCTGCGTGGCGTCAACACCTGAAACAACCAACCCTGTATGCACCATCGCAGAAGCCGAAGAAATCCCGGTGATTTCATCTGTAGCCCCATGGCAGCCATGGTTCATCGGTCAGCAGGGTAATCCTGGTGATCCGTCCAGCTGGCAGGAATTCGACTATGTTTACCACTTCTTCTGGGGCCTGGAAGACAATGTGTCCGTGTTCCTGAACATGTGGAACAGCATCGAAAGCAATAAGGTTCTGGGTGCGCTCTGGCCCAATGACGGGGACGGAAACGCCTGGGCCAGTGACGTTGGCCTGCCATCGGCCGCAGCAGCGGCAGGATATCAGCTGATTGATCCGGGTCGCTACCAAAACCTGACAGACGATTTCAGCGCCCAGATCAATGCCTACAAAAACGCCAGTGCTGAGATTTTTACCGGCATTCCCATTCCGCCGGACTTCACTACGTTCTGGACCCAGGCCAAACAGCAGGGCTACAACCCGAAGATGGCATCGATTGCCAAGGCGTTGTTGTTCCCTGAAAGTGTTCAGCAACTGGGCGATCTTGGGCACAACTTGACCTGCGAAGTCTATTGGACACCCTCCTTCCCCTTCAGGTCATCGCTGACCGGTGAAACCAGCGCTGAACTGGCGGCCGGGTTCGAAGCTGCGGCGAAGCGGCAGTGGACACAACCGGTTGGGTTTACCCACGCCCTGTTCGAAGTTGCGGCCAGCGCGATTCAGCGCACCGAAGACCCGACAGATGGGGATGCATTGGCCTTGGCGATTGCGACGACTGATCTGGAAACAGTGGTTGGTCATATCGGATGGGGCAAAGACAATCTGCCACCATTCGCGCAGAAAAACGTGGCCAAGACGCCTCTGGTCGGCGGCCAGTGGCGCCGCCAGGACAACGGCGATTTCGAATTGCTGATCGTCGAGAACAGTAATACGCCGGAGATCCCGCTCGACGGTACGCTTGAAACACTCGCCTAAAGCTTCGGGCATTGGGCCATTCAGGCCCGGTGCCAGTTCCTTTTGTTCGGAGATATGAATGTCGATCCTGACACTCAAATCAGTATCCAAATCGTTTGGCGCATTGAAAGTCACCGACGCGGTGTCTTTGGACGTTCAAGCGGGCGAAGCTCTGGGCATCATAGGACCCAACGGGGCAGGGAAGTCGACCCTGTTCAACCTGATTGCGGGGAATATCAAACCGGATGAGGGGCAAGTCTTTCTCGAGGGTGTGGACGTCACACAGCGGACACCTATGGAAAGAGTTCACGCTGGGGTAGGGCGGTCGTTCCAGATTCCGCAACCATTCAATCACCTCAGTGTCTATGAAAACCTGATGGTCGCCGCACAATTCGGAGGTGCGCATCTCGGACGTGAGGCCGGGCTGTTCTGCATGTGCATTCTGTCTGAAACGGGCCTTGAAGCATGCGCACGCGATCTTGCGGGTGGCCTGTCACTGTTACAGCGCAAGCGCCTGGAACTGGCGCGTGCTATGGCGACCTCTCCTAAGCTGATCTTGTTGGATGAAATTGCCGGAGGTTTGACCGACGGTGAGTGTATCGATCTGGTCAAGACAATCCGGAACATTCACAGTCAGGGTACGTCGATCATCTGGATTGAACATGTGCTGCATGCTCTGAACTCAGTTGTTGATCGTCTTATGGTGTTGAATTTTGGTAAGATTCTCATGGTCGGTGGGGTTGATGAAGTCATGCACGCCCCCGCGGTGCGGGAAATCTATCTGGGGATTGAGGTATGACGGAGCCACTATTATCCACTCACGGACTTAAGGCTCACTACGGTGATTTCCAGGCCCTGTTTGGTGTCGATATCGACATCAAACAGGGCGAAACCATTGCCATCATCGGTGCGAACGGTGCTGGAAAATCCACGCTGATGCGAGCCATCACGGGCCTGTTGAAGAACGAACCGGACGCAATCAAACTTCGGGGTGAGAGCATTGGTGACCTCTCTGCGCCAGAGGTGTTGGAGCGTGGAATTTCCATGGTTCCTGAGGGGCGACGGTTGTTTCCCTCGCTCACGGTGGAGGAAAACCTTCTGATCGGGGCACATACCAGAACCGGAAATGGAGTCTGGAACCTTGCGAGTGTTTACGAAGTCGTTCCTGTGCTTAAGGACCGCCGGGATCATCCGGGAACCGCACTGTCTGGTGGCCAGCAGCAAATGGTAGCGATTGGTCGGGCTTTGATGTCAAACCCGGACCTTTTGCTCTGTGACGAACTCAGCCTTGGGCTGGCACCTGTTGTCATCAAAGAAATCTACGCTTCGTTCCCGACGATCAAAGAGCGCGGAGCGTCTGTTGTGGTCGTTGAGCAAGATATTGGGCAGGCGATGAAAGTTGCAGACCGGGTGTTTTGCATGATGGAAGGCCGCGTGACCTTAGAGGGCACGCCAGAAGAGTTGTCGCGAGAAGAGATTCACAACGCGTATTTCGGGGTAAGCGCATGATCTTAGTCGACACACTCATTCAGGGCATTTTGCTGGGTGGTTTATATGCTCTGTTCGCTGCCGGGCTTAGCCTCGTGTTTGGCGTTATGCGCCTTGTCAACCTCGCACATGGTGATCTGATTGCGCTGGCTGCATTTGTCATTTTGTCCATCGGTACGGCTTTGAACCTCAGCCCGTTTGTTGCTGTGATCCTCGCGTTTCCCATCATGTTTGCTGTTGGGTGGGGGCTGCAAACCTGTTTGCTGAACCATGTGCTGGGGGATGATATCCTGCCGCCCTTGCTGGTGACGTTCGGCCTGTCTGTGGTAATTCAGAATGGTTTGCTGGAAATTTTCACAGCGGATAGTCAGAAACTGACAGCCGGGGCTATTGAGGTACAGTCTTTGGCGCTGGGGCCGATCACCGTTGGGGTGACGCCGTTGCTGACCTTTGTGTCCTCCGTTTTGGTAATCTTTGCGCTGAACCAGATCTTCTACAGAACCAGGCTCGGTCGTGCATTCCGGGCCACTTCGGACGACAGCGAGACCGTGGGTCTGATGGGGATCCGCCCCAATAACGTCTTTGCGGTCGCTACAGGTATTGCGATGGTAGCTGCCACGATAGCTGCCCTGTATCTTGGCATTCGCGCTAATTTCGATCCCAGCATTGGCCCCGCGCGCCTTCTTTACGCTTTTGAGGCGGTGATCATTGGTGGGCTTGGCTCGCTTTGGGGCACATTGGCTGGTGGGGTGATTATCGGTGTCGCTCAGGCTTTGGGCGCCTCTATCAATCCCGAGTGGCAAATTCTGTCCGGACATATCGCATTTGTCGTTGTCCTTCTCGTTCGCCCCCGCGGACTTTTCCCACGTTCCAAAGACTGAGGTGCCCGCAGTGTCTGACCAAAAGAATTTGACCCGTTTGCTTCAGCTTTTCGCCCTTGCTGGCCTCGCGCTTTTGTTTCTGGTGCCTGTCATCGGATCACGCGCCCTGGTTCAGGATTTGTTTGGAGTTCTGACGCTTTTTATCCTGGCCCAGAACTGGAATCTGCTTGCTGGTTTTGCTGGCATGGTATCCGTGGGCCAGCAGGCTTTTGTCGGCGTCGGAGCTTATGCGATGTTCGCCTGCGTTATCCTACTTGGTCTGGACCCTGTGATAGGTATCGCTGTTGGAGGCATCACGGCCATGATCCTTGCGATTCCAATGGCTTTCTTTTCATTCCGGTTGGCCGGTGCTTACTTTGCCATAGGAACATGGGTTGCCGCAGAGATAACGCGCCTTTGTTTTGCGCAATGGAAAGCACTTGGCGGTGGAACAGGTACCTCACTGCCTAAAGGCACGACCAAAACCATGTTTGGCGTCCCTGAGATCAAAAGCTGGCTGGGTGGCAGTTCATCCGCCGCGTCCGACGCTTTAACCTATTGGCTTGCACTGATCCTTGCCCTCGCTACCCTGATTGCGGCCTGGCTTTTCTTAAAGTCACGAATGGGCCTGGGTCTGCAGTCGCTACGCGACAATGAAGAGGCAGCATGCTCCGTAGGTGTGAACCCGACGCGCCTAAAAGCATGGGTGTTTATGCTGACAGCTTTTGGCACCGGTCTTTGCGGCGCGCTTCTGTTCATCCAGATTACGCGGGTCACACCCGAGGCGGCATTCTCTGTGGTGGATTGGACGGCGTTCGTGATCTTCATAACCGTGATCGGGGGAATCGGAACACTGCCAGGGCCGATCATCGGTGTGATCGTGTTCTATTTCCTTCAACGGCTCCTTGCTGATTATGGCACGGTCTATCTGATCGTCCTGGGCTGTCTCGGGATAGCCGTAATGCTGTTCGCCCGGCGTGGGTTGTGGGGACTGTTTACTGAAAAAACCGGGTTAGAGCTTTTGTCGCTGCGACAGTTGCCCCCGGAAGAAAACCAGGCGCACTGACACTCACACACAAATATAGAGGTATAGCCATGTCAAATTTGGTTGATCTTTCGAAAATCGACTATTTCACTGAAAAATCATCTGTTGAGGCCGTGCTTGGACGCAATGGTTCAAATGCCGATGCCCGTCTTGCACAGGTTTGGGGCGCATTGATCAGGCATTTGCATGCTTTTGCCAAGGACGTCGAATTGCGTCAGGACGAGTGGGATATTGCTATCGATTTCCTGACGGCAACCGGTCAAATCTGCGATGAAAACCGGCAGGAATTTATCTTGCTTAGCGATGTCATGGGTTTCTCGATGCTGACAGACGCAATCAATAACCGGCGTCCCGAAGGCGCCACCGAGAATACAGTGTTTGGCCCATTCCATGTCGAAAACGCCCCTGAATACGAAATGGGTGCCAACATCACCCTGGACGGTAAGGGACAGTCTTGCCTGTTTGAGGGGCGGGTCCTGGACCTTGAAGGAAACCCGATCAAAGGCGCGCGCATCGATGTCTGGTGTGACAACGAAGATGGTTTCTACGACGTTCAGCAACCTGGTATTCAGCCCAAGTGGAACAATCGGGGTGTCTTCACGACTGGCGCGGATGGATGCTATCATTTCAAGGGGATTAAGCCGGTGTCCTATCCGATTCCCCATGATGGTCCGGTTGGCAAACTCCTGATCAGGCTCGACCGCCACCCCTATCGCCCTGCGCATATGCATTACATGGTGACGGCGCCAGGCTATGAAAAAATCGTGACGCATACCTTTGTTGGCGAAGATGAATACCTCAGGTCTGATGCAGTTTTCGGCGTCAAGGCCACGCTGGTTGCTCCATTTGTTGAAAACCACGAGGGAGACACAGTGTGGCGCTCACCATTTGACTTTGTGATGGTTCCGGAAAAACGGAATCTTAGCCGATGACACAAAAACCCTGTATTATTTGTGTGGCGATCACGGGATCATTGCCGCAAAAATCAGATAACCCGGCGGTACCAATTACGGTGTCAGAACAGATCGAAAGCACGCAAGCGTCATTCGAAGCGGGGGCGACGATCGCGCATTGTCATGTTCGTAATGATGATGGGACTCCTACCTCGGATCCAGAAAAATTCGGTCGGTTGCTTGAAGGTCTGAACAAGTATTGCCCGGGTATGATTGTTCAGTTCTCGACTGGTGGACGCTCGGGTGCAGGAAAGGAGCGCGGGGGCAGTTTGCCTTTATGTCCTGATATGGCCTCATTGTCCGTTGGATCAACGAACTTCCCGACGCGCACTTACGACAATCCGCCTGACCTGGTTGACTGGCTGGCAGCCGAAATGACGAAATACGGAGTAACAGCAGAGATCGAGGCATTTGATCTGAGCCATATTCATCAGGCCGTCGCCATGAGTAGCGCCGGAAAACTGCCGGGCAAACTTTATGTTCAGTTCGTGATGGGCGTTCGAAACTCAATGCCCGCGGACAAAGACGTTTTCAATTACTATGTAAAAACAATGCAACGGCTGGCTCCGAGCGCTGAATGGTGTGCCGCCGGGATTGGGCGCCATCAACTGGAGTTGAATGAATGGTCCATAGCGGTTGGCGGCCATGCGCGGACCGGGCTGGAAGACAATGTTCGACTTGATCGAAACACCCTTGCCCCATCAAATGCCGCCCTGGTCGCGCGAACTGCAGAGATTTGCCACAATCACGACCGTCCGGTGGCAACCTGGGCAGAGGCGCGGTCACTATTGGGGCTTTCACAGCCTGCGGTGTAACTAAAGGAGATGGTGATTGCTTTGGTTCTGTCGCAAATTTTAGAGGCGGTTAGAATACACCTATGGTCTGCACACAGTTATCCTGCGAGCGCCATAAA
>CANNAV010000123.1 GCA_947502585.1 uncultured Pseudovibrio sp. | reverse complement strand
ATTTCCCATCAGTCCATCTCCTGTTTGGCTGTAGTTAAGCCGATTGAGATGTCTCAGAAAACCCCGGGGCGATGTAATGTTCCATCAGGTTGCACATGGAATATGTAAACCCAAATCACAGAGTTACTCACTTGACCACGTTTTTTCCTGAAAATAGTCGTGAATATCCCAATTATATCGGGATATTCATAGGAATCGTTGATAAATCTAATTCAGACCCTTTAAAGGGCTGGACCTGGCCGCATTCTTGGGGAATTTCGGTGTGGTGTTAAGCTTAGAGAAACCGACGCCAAATTATGGAGGGTGAAATGCTCTCACCTCTGTGGTGTTGTGGGACCGCAGGCATCGTATATTTAGGAAACGACCATATGGCAGCGCGTATTGTATTGTTCTTTGCTCTTGTATCCGGGCTTGTTGGCATAACAGCTGCAGTGGGTGCAATGCTTCCGGAACCCTCCAGCTTCTGTACACATTATCAGACTTGCTGATTGGCTCGCTATCCAGCTATCTCTTTCATAAAATCAAAATTTTCCCAGAAAGCAGCGTTTAACGCGCTTATCTCTTTTCAGAGTTCTAAAGCAGGGCTTTTTATGAGGCTTTGCCGGCTTAGCTTTCCGCTCGCGGTGTGACAAAAAAGGCCAGTCACACCTGGTGTAACCGGCCCCTTTATTATTAAATCATTGCAGGCATTTTCGTGCCTGATACGAAACTTAGCCTTCGTAATGGTCTTTAATCATGCGGTTTAGAGCACGTACGCCGAAACCAGAAGCCCAGCCCTGAGAGATTGCGTTTTTCCTGGAGCCCATCGCAGTGCCAGCCACATCGATGTGAGCCCACCTGGTTTCATTGGTGTGGCGCTGCAAGTATACAGCTGCCGTGCTTGCACCACCCAGGCGACTGCCGCCGGTGTTACGCATGTCTGCATTTGGGGTATCAACCATCTTGTCATACTCATCGCCCAAAGGCAGACGCCACATTTTTTCTGCGGTGGTTTCACCGGCTTCGCAGATCTGCGCCGTCAGCTCATCATCAGCGGAAAAGACACCTGCGCGGTGCCCCCCCAGAGCAACCAGACATGCGCCTGTCAGAGTTGCAAGGTCCACCATGAACTTCGGCTCAAAACGGTTCTGCGTGTACCAAAGTGCATCACCCAGTACCAGGCGGCCTTCTGCATCGGTGTTGAGGATCTCAACGGTCTGACCAGACATGGTTTTGACGATATCGCCCGGGCGGATTGCATTGCCATCCGGCATGTTTTCCACCAGACCCAGCACACAGATTGCATTTACTGCAGCTTTACGACCAGCAAGAGCTTTCATGAGACCGATGACAGCAGCTGCACCGCCCATGTCGCCCTTCATGTCTTCCATGCCAGCGCCCGGCTTCAGGGAGATCCCGCCTGTATCGAACACAACGCCTTTGCCGACAAAAGCGATTGGTGCTTCGCCTTCCTTGCCACCATTCCATTTCATGATTGCCAGGCGGGAAGGACGAACGGACCCCTGACCAACAGCCAGCAGGGCATTCATACCCAGTTTCTGCATTTCTGCTTCATCAAGAATTTCAACTTCAACGCCGAACTCAGAGAGTTGCTGTGCTTTTGCAGCGAACTCAACCGGACCAAGCGTATTGGCAGGCTCATCAACGAGGGTACGTGCGAGAAGTGTGCCCTGTGCTACAGCGTCAGCTTCTGCCCAGAGAGGCTCAACAGCAGCAGCGTCCTGAACTTTCAGCGTGATTTCACAGGCTTTGTCGTCGTCTGCTTCTTTTTTAACGGTGCGGTAGGTGTCGAACTTGTAACCGCGCAGCAAAGCGCCTTGCGCGAAATCAGCTGCCTGCTGAGCAGTTGCCGCGGATGGAAAAGTCACTTCCGCGCGTTCCGTTTTCAGTGCAAGCAGTTTGCCCGCGACTTCACCGCCCAGATTTACCCAGTCCTGTTCTTTCAGTTCATCAAATTTGCCAAGGCCTGCAACGATCAGGCGGTCTGCATCCATGCCTTCCGGAGCAAGCAAGTGCATTATGCCAGACTTTTTTCCTGTGAAATCAGCTGTTTTTGCAGCACGCTCAACAGTTTTTCCGGCAGAGCCCATCACACCCTCAGTTTCTGCTGCAAATCTGAGTTCCTCGCCGGCAAAGACGACCTGCACAGGTGCTGTTGCATCAGAATACTGCGTGATTTTAATGGATGTGAATTGCGTCATTATTTGGTATCTTTCCTCGGGATGACCTGCGAAAGGCGATCTCCGGCAGAATATGCCAGAGACCACAGGCAGACGCATGGTCCAGCTATACGTAAAATTCTTGGCAGAACATGGCGTGATAATGGTTCCGTTTCAAGGCTATGTGAAGAAACTTGCGAGTTTATTCATTAAAAGATCCGATGATCCGGCTTTCTGCCGTAATCCGTGTTATTGAGTGGTCCTGAAACATTTTGCGGCTTGGCCTCTCCCATAACGAACAAGAAAAGGTTCTGGTGCACGGCACAATGAAAACTATCGAACGCTACATCATCAGACGCAGCTTTAGCGCCTTTATTGTAACACTGGCCGCCATGACCGGTGTTGTCTGGTCCACTCAGGCGCTGCGCCAGCTGGATCTGGTAACTTCAAAAGGGCAGACCCTTTTGCAATTTAGTTACATTACTGCGCTGGCTCTGCCTTTTCTCATTCTGATTGTTGCCCCTTTCGCAATGATGCTGGCGTTTATTATCGTACTCAACAGCATGTCCCGTGACAGCGAGCTTATTGTTATCAACGCTTCAGGTGCTTCCAAAGCACTCGTCCTCCGGCCGATCATGGTGTGTTCACTCACAATCACGGCACTGATGTATTTTCTGTCGACGTATCTGTCCCCGGCAGGACTGGCGGAACTGCGCAACGAGCTGACACGGGTGCGTGTTGATCTGGTTGCCAACATCATCAAGCCCGGACGTTTCATTCCCATTGAAGAGAATCTGACTTTCCATATCCGCAACAGAAGTGGTGATGGTATCCTTGAAGGCCTTTTACTGGATGATGCCCGCGATCCGGAAACCTCATTCACCTATACGGCTGAAACAGGCCGGATTGTTGAGGCTGCAGGCCAGACACTGCTTGTCATGCTTGATGGAACGATCCAGCGCCGCTCTAAAGGCGGGCAGGATATGTCGATCGTCAGCTTCGAGAATTATGGCTTCGATCTGTCCTCGATGATTCCCGAGGCTAAAGAACCAACATTCAAGGCAAGTGAGCGTCCAACCTTCGAATTACTGAGTGCGAGCCCTGATGATTCGTACGCTGCAAAGCATTGGGACAGGTTAATTGTGGAATTCCACGATCGTTTAAGTATCCCGCTTTACCCTATTGCCTTTGGTCTGATCATCTACGCTTTCCTAGGGTCTCCCAAGACCACTCGACAGGACCAGGGCCTTGCAATAACAACAACAATCGCGGTTGCAACTCTGCTTCGAACAGCAGGCTTTGCCGCAACGCTTGTCGTGAGTTCATCCCCGTATTTGTTCCCATTGCTCTACGCAATCCCAATAATCGCAATTGCGCTTGCTGCGTGGTCCATTAGCTTGAACAGAAGACCTTGGTTTGTTCAGCGTCTGGTCGATGGAACACAAAGCCTCTTTTATGGCATTAATCGTGTGTTCTCCAAACTGACAGGCGGCAACAATCAAGGGACAGCAGGGCTGTAATGACCGGAAGAACGCTTAGTCTTTACATATCCAAACGGTTTTTGAAGTCGATTCTGGCGCTGTTTCTGTTTGCTGCGGTTTTGATCTTACTGTTTGACGTACTTGAGCTTGTGCGCCGTGGTGGCGATCGTGAAGGGTTTTCCCTGCTCCGTATTGTTGCAATATCTGCCCTGCGCGTACCACTGCTGTTAGAACAGGTTATTCCGTTTACCGTTCTTTTTGGCTCCATCTGGGCGTTCGTCACGCTCTCCAGAAGCCTTGAGCTTGTTGTTGCGCGTGCGGCTGGCATTTCGGTCTGGCAGTTTACTGCCCCTGCTCTTCTGACTGGCCTGTTCATTGGCATTGCTGCTGTGATTGGCTACAATCCCGGCGCTGTTTATCTGCAGCATAAGTCCGATGAAGTGGCTGAGGGATTGTTCAGTGTGGAGCAAACCTATCTGCTCGAAGGATCCGGAGAGGTTTGGCTCAGACAAAATAGTACCGATGGTGAATCTGTTCTTCATGCGCGCCATACCAGCGGGCAAGGCGCGAAACTCAACGGTGTCACCATCTTCTCATTCGACCATCAGGGCCGGTTTTCAGAGAGAATCGAAGCGCCGCGAGCAGTGCTTGCTGACGGTATGTGGCGGTTAACTGATGCTGTTGTCTATGCCGTTAACACTGATCCACAGCATTATAGGAACTACTCTGTCAGTACTTTTCTGACTCCAACAGAGGTCAAGAAGAGCATAGGTTCGCCGGAATCTATTAGCTTTTGGAGTCTTCCGCGCTTTATTGAGTTATCCCAAAGGGCTGGCCTACCTGCGTATAGGTATTCTTTACAATATCAAACTCTACTGGCCAAACCCCTGTTACTTGTGGCAATGGTTGTCATCGCTGCTGCTGTTTCGCTCCGTGTATCGCGTTTTGGGGGGATTGGCCGCTTGATCGTTTGGGGTATTATTGCAGGTTTCTTGCTGTATGCCGTTTCCGAAGTCTCAAAGGATCTGGGCGGCGCCGGAATCGTTCCAACAACGGTTGCAGCATGGGCACCTGGCGTATTTGGGGTTCTTATGGGTTTTACAATTCTGTTGAATCAGGAGGATGGTTGATGAGTTCGGCCTTGATCCTGAAACAGAAAATCAAGAGCGTTGGTGCTGGCAGCGTATCGCCGGAATATCTTCGCACTGTCTCTGCAGTAGCTTTGCTGTGCGGCGCTGGCCTTGCGGTCTTCAGTGCGCCTGCTGTTGCGCAGATCGACATTTCACAATCGGTACAACAAGCTGTTGACACGTCTCAGCCAATGTTGCTTGAAGCTCAGGAGCTTCGCTATGATTTTGACAAGGACGTCATTATCGCAAAGGGAAATGTTGAGATCTATTTTGACAGTTACACGTTGCTTGCAGATCGCGTGACTTACAATCGTAAGAACGGGAAATTCTCTGCTCACGGTAATGTGGAGATGACAGAGCCAGACGGTAATCTCATTCTTGCAGACAACCTGGCTATGAGTGATGATTTCTCTGAGGGCTTCATCAATGCTTTGCAGATTGACACTCCTCAGTTTACGCATTTTGTAGCAGAAAGCGCTGAACGCTCTGACGACAATATCACCAAACTGAGAAATGGTACCTACTCTGTCTACAAAAACGCCCCGAAGCCTCCTTTGTGGCGTATCAAGTCAACGACGATCATTCACAACCAGAAAAAGCAGCGCATCTATTTTGAAGGTGCCTCCATTGAGCTGTTCGGGAACACGATTGCCAAGATCCCCTATTTCTCAATTGCGGATCCATCAGCAGGCTTTAAGTCCGGTTTCCTGCTGCCGCGTTTCGTCACCAAAAGCCGCCTCGGGTTTGGTGCTTCAATACCGTATTACTGGTCTTTGTCACCAACATACGACCTGACTGTTACACTCACGCCGCTTACAAAGCAGGGCGTTTTGGGCCAGTTGGACTGGCGTCAAAAGTTTAACACCGGCTCCTATAAAGTTTCACTGGGAGGAATTTCTCAGGCTGATCCAAATGCCTTTAACGGTTCCAGCGGTGATGTGCGGGGGCGTTTCATTGTCAACACAGACGGTAGTTTTGATCTGAGCAAACGTTGGGAAGCTGGCTGGGATATCACATATGCAACTGACCGAGCATTCCGAGAGGACTATGGGTTTGCGGAATTTGGTAACGCGCAGGAAGTCTCAAAGCTTTTCCTGTATGGCCAGACAAAGCGAAATCGCTTTGATGCGAACGCGTACGCCTTCCAGGTTTCGCAGGAAGACAATCCAAGCCCAACTCTGCCGATGAACCCGATCGGGCCGTTTTCCCTGGTCAATGATGACCTGCAAGAGAAGCAGCCCTTCGTTCATCCCGTCATAGACAGCGCTATTTACTTCGAAAAACCGGTGGCCGGTGGTCAACTGAACTACGATGGCAACCTGACAAGCCTGACGCGTCAGACGACTGATGCGTTTTCTGTAAATGGCCAGAATCTTTTCCGCGGGGCTGAAGGTACGTTTACCCGACTAAGCGCAAACCTGACATGGCAACGTACGTATATAGATCCGCTTGGTCAGGTATTTACGCCGTTTTCATATGCAAAGACCAACCTGTATTTCCTCGCGAATGCAGATGATAATGTGAGCGCTCTTTCAGATGAGTCTGTTGTTTTCCGAGGAATGCCAGCAGTTGGACTGGAATACCGTTATCCATTCCTTGCAACATTTAACGGTGGTAATCAAGTTATCGAGCCAATCGCACAGATCATTGTTCGTCCCAACGAGGCAGCAATCAGGGAACTGCCAAACGAAGACGCACAGTCCATCGTGTTTGACGCATCCACTCTGTTTGAATGGGATAAATTCTCAGGATTTGACCGTAATGAAGGCGGAACTCGTGCGAACTTAGGTTTGCAGTACAAGTTACAGTTCGACAAAGGGTCGTTTATCAACGGCTTGTTCGGTCGTTCCTTCCAGCTTGCTGGACACAATTCCTTTTCAGTTCCGGATATTTTGGACTCAACCGGAGATTCTGGTCTGGAGACCTCAGGGTCTGACTACGTGACGAGCCTCTATTTCGACACCAATACTGGATTCCGTGTTGGTGGTAACGCACGCTTTAATGAGCATGACTTTGGTGTGGAACGCACAGAAGTCAGCGCGAGCGGTCGTTATGGCCCCGCGTCTACAGTCCTGTCCTATGCATATCTGGCAGAGCGGCCTGACGCTGGAATTGATGAGCAACGCTCTGAGCTGGTCGGTGCATTGAACCTGACCTTGCAGGAAAACTGGCGTGTCTTTGGTTCACTGCGCTATGACGTGATCAATGAAAACATTGTTCAGGACACTGTTGGTCTTGGTTATGATGACGAAGGCTTTTCTGCCTCATTCTCGTATGGTGAAGACAGAAGCCGGAACAATGGTGAGCCGGTTGAGCGGATCTTCTTCTTCCGATTCGGCCTCAGAACCATCGGTGATACGAGTCTTTCGACCTCAACCTCTGCCTCATCCCCAAATGATTGAGTAGGTATATAATCTTATCCCTCTGGCTGTATACAAGAAACAGCCAGAGGGATAACAAAATTTCGCTTACATTTGATATTATTTGTTTGAATAAATTTTTCCGGGCAGCACACTTCTAATCTGAGTCAAGCTGTGCCAAATATTCACCAGTGATATCTAGGGAGCGTCCATTGAGGGAAATCGCTTTTGGGACGGAGAGCTTAACAAAATGAAACTTACTCGCTTCTGTGCTTCGCTTATTGTCTCTGCCAGCATGCTGGCGCCACTGGGTTCAATGCTTACTTCTGCGGAAGCCGCAACTAAAATCATTGCTGTCGTCAATGGGCGTCCGATTACCAGTTATGAACTGCAACAGCGGTCTAAACTTATCACGCTCACCACACGGGCACCTTCCGGCGTTGCTATAAGAAAAGCTAAGGACGAGCTGATTGACGAAGCGCTGAAGCTTGAAGAAGCGAAGCGAGTTGGTGTTTCCATCTCTGACAGTAAAGTAGATGATGCGTTTGCTACAATCGCACAGCGCGTGAAACTCTCGCCCTCCCAGTTTAACCAGGCTCTGTCTCAGAGCGGCGTAAATTCACGCACGCTGAAAAGTCGTTTGCGTGCTGAAATTTCCTGGTCTGAAGTTGTGATGCAGCGCTTCCGCGCAACCGTCCGGATTAATGAATCAGACGTGATTGCTGCTCTTCAGGGCAAAGAAAACGGAGAGGTAAGTGGTGCAACCAGCGTTGAATACGATCTGCAGCGCATCATTTTTGTAGTCCCTAAGAAATCCAGCAAAACCTTCAAAAACAAGCGCGTCAATGAAATGAAGAAGCTTCGGGCCCGCTTCACCTCCTGTGAAGAGGGTACACGTATTGCATCCGGTTTGCATGAAGTCATCGTGCGCCCGATTGGCAAACGCCTTGAAACTGATCTGCCAGCTGCCTTCGTGCAAAAACTGAATAAAATCTCTATTGGCCGCGTCACAGCGCCTACTCCTGTAGACTCCGGATTTGAGATGATTGCCCTTTGTGGTAAACAAAAAATCAACAGTGATGCGACTGCACGAAGCACTATCGAGGGCGAGTTGCGGAATAAAAAAGGGCAACAGCTTTCTCGCCGTTACCTTCGTGACCTGCGCTCCAATGCTGTAATCGAGCAGCGCTGATAGCCTGATCAGCAGCGGGAGATGTTTTTTTATTATGCGCAGAGTGAAACTGGCGCTCGCCTTGACAATGGGCGAGCCTGCAGGTATTGGACCAGATATTACACTTAAAACGTGGAAAGTCCGCTTTGAACAAGCTGTTCAGCCGTTCTATGTTCTATGCGATCCAGAGCTTTTAAAAGCCCGCGCAAAGCACCTGGAATTGAAAATTCCAATCAAAGTTGTGGAACCGGAAGCAGCTTGTGACTGTTTTGACGAGGCGCTTCCTGTGGTTCCGCTCTCAGGACCGGTCCAGGTTAGTCCTGGCGCTCCTTCTGGTGCGACCGCAGCCCTTGTTATCGAATCCATTGAGACCGCGGTGCGGCATGTGAAGGTTGGCAGGGCTTCAGCCGTTGTTACTAACCCGATCTCAAAGAGGATTCTGTATGATGCAGGTTTCCATCACCCCGGTCATACCGAATTTCTCGGTGATTTGGCGAAAACCTGCTGGAATATGGTGGTTGAGCCAATCATGCTGCTGGCTGGTCCTGAACTGATGGCCGTTCCGCTTACGGTCCACGTTCCAATTGCTGACGTACCAAAGCTGGTTACAAAGGATCTCATCATCACCCGCTGCCGGGCTATCAACAAAGACATGATCGAACGCTTTGGCATTGCCTCACCGCGCATAGCGATTGCAGGTCTCAACCCTCATGCAGGTGAAGGTGGCTCTATGGGCAGGGAAGAAATCGAGACAATTTCTCCAGCTGTTGCACAACTGCGCAGTGAGGGCATAGATGCTCGCGGGCCATTGCCTGCCGACACCATGTTCCACAGTGAAGCGCTGGATACCTATGATGTGGCTGTGGCCATGTATCATGATCAGGCGCTTATACCTGTTAAAACTCTGGCCTTTGATGAAGCTGTGAATGTCACGCTCGGCCTCCCCTATGTGCGCACATCACCTGATCACGGGACCGCATTTTCAATAGCGGGAACGAATAAGGCCTCTCCAAAGAGCCTGATGGCCTCCTTGCGCCTTGCCGCAGCCCTTGCACAACCTGAGCTTGTTTAATGGCACAAATTGATGATCTGCCCCCTCTGCGTGAGGTGATTGCAGAACATGGGCTTGACGCCCGCAAATCCCTTGGCCAGAATTTTCTTCTGGACCTCAACCTTACATCGCGCATCGCCCGCAGTGCTGGTGATCTGAGTGACTGTACCGTTATTGAAGTTGGTCCAGGTCCTGGCGGTCTGACCCGCGCTTTGCTCGCTGCCGGCGCTAAAAAGGTTATTGCGATTGAAAAAGACAGGCGATGTCTGCCTGCTCTTTTTGAGATAGCAGAACACTACAAAGGAATGCTTGAGGTAATTGAGGGCGATGCACTTAAGTGCAATCCGGCTGACTTTGCTGACGGCTCTGTAAAGATCATCGCTAACCTGCCCTACAACGTGGGAACACAGTTGCTGCTTGGATGGCTGACTACCGATGAATGGCCGCCGTTTTGGGACTCTCTGACTTTGATGTTCCAGAAAGAAGTCGGGCAACGCATTGTTTCTGATACAGGCGATAAAGCCTATGGCCGCCTCGGTGTATTGGCGAACTGGCGGTGTCATACGGACATTCTGTTTGATCTGAATCCAAAGGCCTTCACTCCTCCTCCAAAGGTGACATCCGCTGTTGTGCAACTGCACCCACGCGAAAAGCCTCTGGCGTGCCCGCTGAAGGCTCTGGCGCAAGTGACTGCCCATGCCTTTGGTCAGCGTCGTAAGATGCTCAGAGCAAGCTTAAAAAGCCTTAAACCAGATGCGGAAGCTCGTATCGAAGCTGCAGGTCTCAAACCTACCTCCCGCGCAGAGGAAATAGATGTCACTGGCTTCATCGCCCTGGCACATTCTTTTAACAGGGACTAGTGAGAGCTTCGGTTAATTTGACTCATTGTGCTGCGCTTTGAATTATGCTTCATCTGCTGTCAGGTTTCAGATAGCAAAATGACTACGATAAAATACGTTACAGAGCTTGAAGCGCATGAGCGGGTCAAGTCCCAAGTCTGCTGTAAATTCGGATTTCAGGTTTGGCGGGTTGATCAGATCTGGATGATGTTTTTGTCTTTTTTCTCCTCTTGTCGTAGCGCAATCCACTCATGAAATTCGTCCATATCGAAATATTTTC
>CANNAV010000122.1 GCA_947502585.1 uncultured Pseudovibrio sp. | reverse complement strand
AATTTGTCATGAAACCATAGATTCAGAATTCAAACAAAAAATCAATATGTTAATTAACATTAATAAATCGCCCTGACAAGCGGACAACTTACTTGACAAACACGGCAGGCTGGCAAATTCTACTGAGTTACAGACCTCCAGCACGGCAGCCCGTTCACATGCGCTGAGCTTATTGGCTGGCTCAGGGCGCGGAACAATCGGGCGCTGGTCAACCCGGATCTGATTGCCTTTCGTCCACCTCCTGAATGTGCGTTCGCTGATCTGCAATTCATCGCAGGCCATAGTGCGCCGTGCTCCGGCGCTGACAGCCTCCTTGATCAGATTAACAGCAGTTTCGCGATCTGAGGTCCTGATCATGCGTCCTCTCCTTCCCCCCAGATCGCTGAGGCCTTTTTTCTCAGAACAAGCAGCGCTGCCGCCTCAGCCAGCGCTTTTTCCTTGCGGGCAAGTTCCCGCTCCAGATCCTTAACCCTTTTTCTGTCTTCTCTCACAGCCTGACCAAGGCGCGTTGTGCTGGCACGCTCCCACTCATTTGCCTGCTCACAAGCCGCCCGCCATGACGCAATCTGCGCTGGATAAAGCCCACGCTCACGACACCAGGCGGCCAGGTCAATCTCGTTCAGCGCCGCCGTTTCTAAAACTGCGGCAAACTTTTCACGTGAGGACCAGCTCTCAGCGCTGGTGTCTGCATCTGGCAGAAGCTGACCTTTGCCGCGTGCCTGGCTACGCCACTTGTGCAGCGTCGACTCTCCTATGCCTTCTTCTTTCGACAATTGCCGAATGCTTATGCTGTCAGGCGGCTGCATACGCTTGAGTACTGCCGCTTTTCTTTCCGCTGAATAACCCACTACATCTTCCTGTCTCGCCCTCTTCAGAAAATAGAGAAAAATGAGAGAGCGGACAACTTCCCTGACACAGAGGGTAACTGATCAACGAACGTTGATCAGTTATGTACGGCAATTATTCTTACCTCAACCAGTTTTATGCTGGTTTCACAAGCATTTACACAGCAACACTTCGATAGAGCCCTTCAACGATCTGAAAGAGTTTGTCTGATCGTTGGATATCAAACACATCCTCTGGGCCACTTGGGGCAACGTCAATGAAAGGGCTTTCGTAGAGCCGGGCAGGCTTGAGTTCATTGTTTTCCAGTAGCTCTTCCTTGATCATTTCGACAAACTCGATTTGATCTCTATTCGTGCCAAGGTTTGCCACAAAATCTCGGAAGTGCTCATCCACCGCCCCCTTTTCCAAACCAACAAGATTGCGGACGAACTGACCTAGGCCGAGTTCCGCATCATTCGCAGCAGCCTTTATCTGTTTTTTATCACCTGCGCCGGATTGGACCAACAGGTCTTCCAGCTGCTGCAAATCACTCGCGGTCAGAG
The DNA here is from genome assembly GCA_947502585.1 of uncultured Pseudovibrio sp. Taxonomy (GTDB): domain Bacteria; phylum Pseudomonadota; class Alphaproteobacteria; order Rhizobiales; family Stappiaceae; genus Pseudovibrio. Next base: position 9,141 of record CANNAV010000122.1, on the reverse strand, counting down.
GTTTGCCCCGGCGCAACTTCTGCATGGCAAGAACATCGTTGTGCTCTTGCAGAAAGTGCCGTGCTTTCTTTTTGAACTTCACGAAATCAAATGTTTCTTGAAATCCAAGTTCAGTTTCCTGAGCCTCGCCAATCTCATCTTCGAAATTGCTGTAAACCTTAGTTTTTCCCACCTTATCGATATGTTGGATGAGGTTCCGCAGTCTGAGACGCACCAGCTCCAGCAGCGCAACATTTATGCCGTCCCACCAAGGTTCACCCTGTATGTCCTGAATAAGTGGCCCTTGAGCTGCGATCACAGGAATGGCAATCTGTTCCTCAAGGCTCTCTGCTATTTCCTGAAGCTTCTTCTTCAGCTTGTCGAAGGTTTTTGAACCCTTGAGGAGTGCGAGCTGTAAGTTGAACATAAGTAGGTCAAAGCGCTTAGCTTCTTCATTTTCCGCTTCCACTTCGGCTGGCAATGGTGCGATTTCAGAAATGAGCTCCTGACGCTTGTCATCATCCAGAGAGGTCCAGTTATCTTTGTTCTGAAAGCGCTCAACAGCCCTACGTTTAGGGCGAACAATGAAGTTGTCGAGGTTCATGGCCCCCACGTAGCCGATCAAGTGCTCCAGTGCATCAGTTCGTACGGTGTTCTCTGTGATCGTTAGCTCTGGTGTTTTCGCTTCTTCAGAAGGCTCTATATTCAGTTTTTGCTTCTCATCAATGGCGAGCACCAGATCGAGTCGTGCAGTGAAAAGCCGTTCACTGAGTGTTTTTCCGGTTGAGCCTTCAGAGAGCTTCGGGTTTTGGCTGAAGAACTCTAGGTTTTGGCAGAAGTCGAAAACATAGAACTCTTCTTTATCTCCCTCGGGACCAAACAGGTTTTCACAAAGGCGAGTTCCCCGGCCTATGATTTGCCAGAACTTGGTTTTAGAGCGGATGAGCTTGAATAGAACAAGATTCACCACTTCTGGCACATCAACACCCGTGTCCAGCATATCAACGGATATCGCGATATGCGGATCTTTGTCTTTGATGGAAAAATCATCCAGCAGGCTCTGCGCATAGCTGGACTTGAAGGTGATGATACGGGCAAACTTACCAGCAAGGTGCGGATAGTTGATGTTGAAGCGCTCTTCAATGAACTCAGCGTGCTTCTGGTTCTTGGCGAAAATGATCGTCTTGCCGAGCCGGTCGCCGCCTTCAACTTTAATGCCGTTGGTCATCACATGGGCGAGCACTTTATCGACGGTATCAATGTTAAACAGCCAGTCGTTGACCGCTGCCGCATTGACGCTATCGGGAATTTCATCCTCATCCCATTCCAACAAATCCCACTGTACTTTTTCTTCCTCGCTCAGCTCATTGTATTTAATACCCTCTCGCTGGAACTTAAGCGGAACAGAGATTGCCTTGTACGGAACCAGCCACTCATCCTTGATAGCTTCTTCAAGAGAATATGCATCTGTTGGAACACCGTCCTCCAGATCAAACAAGCCGTAGGTGTTGCGGTCAATCTCATCTTTGGGGGGTTGCAGTCAGGCCCACCAGAAGGCTGTCGAAATACTCAAAGATTGCGCCATATCGCTGATAGACCGAGCGGTGAGCTTCATCGATGACGATCAGGTCAAAATGACCGGGGCCGAACATACGCCCGTCTTCACGCTTCTGGTCAATCAGCCCCATCATGGTTGGATAGGTAGAAACATAAACACGCCCGTTAGGGTCTTTGTCTTTGACCAGATTAACCGGTGCAGAGTTCGGCAAGTGCTTTTTGAAGGCGCCTACCGCCTGATTGACGAGGGCAATACGGTCCGCAAGGAACAGGATGCGCTTGGCCCAGTTGCAGTTCATCAAAAGGTCAGCCAGTGCAATAACGGTTCTGGTCTTGCCGGAGCCGGTTGCCATAACCAGCAAGCTCTTGCGCTGTTTGTCTTTCTCAAAGCTTTGGGCAACGCTGGCAATCGCGCGGGTTTGGTAAGGCCTGTCTGCAATAGCCGTGTTGATTGGAGCCCCAACGAGAGGTTTTCTATCCCTCCGGCGGTTGATGAGCGTCATCAGCTCGTCTTTCTTCAGGAAGCCTTGTATTGGGCGCGGTGGGTACATCTTGTCGTCCCAGATCCAATGCTCATAGCCGTTGGAATAGAAGATGACAGGCCGCTGCCCGAATTGTGCTTCAAGGCAGTCCGCATAATGCTCGGCTTGTCGCTGGCCGGTGCGCGGGTCTTTGCGTGTACGCTTGGCTTCCACAAGGCCGAGCGGTTTGCCATCATCGCCCCACATCACATAATCAATGAAGCCTTTGCTCTTTTCGTTGGGCATACCGGTAACTGGAAACTCGATGTCGTCATCGTGATCCAATGCCCACCCGGCTTCTTTCAAAAGCACGTCGATAAAGTAATCGCGGGTTTCAGCTTCCGAATAGTCATGATTGTCTGGCTGAGCTTCATTTTCCTTGCGGGCCTTGGCAACCTCAGCACGCAGGGCTTTCAGCTCTTCATCCAATTTGGACTTGTCTTTTAACAGCGTCGCGAACTGCTCGTTTTTCTCTTCCGCCTGCTTTTGCAGGGCTTGAATATGGACAAAGGCTTGCTTGACCACATCGTTTTTGCGGGACAGATACTTGGGATTAAACACCAGATCATCTGCAGGCCGCTGGCGGCGGGCATAGGTGCGGGCGAGCCAGAAACAGATGTGAAACAGGTCAGTGATCGCCTGAGTGGCTTCTTTTGTTGGGGTTTCGCGCTTGTCGTGAACGGCGCGGTTACCAACTTTCTGGATCAGTTTGGCTTTTTGGAAAACAGCGTTACCGGCAGTGTTTTTGAAGGTCGGCTCATGGATCAGGCTGGCAAGATTATTCTGATAAGGCACCTTGAGTGCCGGATCGTGCTGGTATGCCCATTGCACCAGAATTTCCAGCGTACGGCGAGAATAGAACGCACTGGCACGCGGGTCGCCGGTGACAAGCGTTTCAGCGCGCAAAGCGCTCTCGTAAACTTGAGAGAATTCTAGTTTTAAGAAATCAAAGTTGGACATTCCATCTCCAAAGCGCTGGCGCATCACGCAAAAATTAACTTGTCAACTTTAAGGGGAATATCGTGCGGGAGGCAAGCGCTTATGGAAGATGCATGAGTTCGTCTCGGCAAGTTGCAAAGAAAAACCGGCGCAAAGTGCGCCGGCGTATATTCGTTTAAGCTGCGACAGTTTCACTCAGTTCACCAGAAAATGCGCGGTGTTGGAGAGAGGCGAAGAGATCATTGCTCTTTTCAAAATTTGCTTCAGCGCGTAGATGTTGGTCGGAAATGTACTTTGCCCTTATTTCAAATTCCTCCTGAAGGGCCTTAGGAGGAAGGTAAACATTGTAATCGTTGAGAAACTTTAGATTGACCCCGGTCTGACCAGCTGATCGTTCCGATTGGCATACCACATCATGTTGAAGCTCTGCGGAGGATAACAAATGGAAAAGGAATTCTCGATTTATTCCTTCTTTCGGTATCGCCTTCATTAAAGCCACGTTGTAGGAACCTTCAATACCTCTTAGTATTTGAAATACAGGTGGGCCATATCGTCCAATCATTACATCGCCAGAGCTACAGAACCGTTTAGCCAGCGCGTTGGGAATGTAAGTGAGGAACCTGTCAGACTTATAATCTCTTATCTGTATTAGACGAATTTTATTAGGCCCCCCCTCGAATGAAAAGGTTGACTTAGGCGGCTGAGAGCCACCTTTAAACTCGCAAATCTCCGAAAGTGTTGCTCTTGGAAAGTGTCTTGGGTTAAGTGTAATACCTCCAAACATCTCCAGAAAGACGGATTGCGTGAGGCTGCTCAGCAGGTCGATGGCTTGTTTGCGTTTTTGGCGTAAGGCGTCGGCCTTGTCCAAAATCGCCGCAATCCGCTTCTGCTCGTCAAGGGGTGGGAGGGGGATTGGAAATTTTGCGAGTTCTTTGGGACTTAAGCGCGGAAGGTTAGCACCAGCAGAACGTGAATTTGCATATCCCACCATTGATGGTTGCCTCAAGAAATGCAACAGGAATGCACGATCTAGTGTAGGGCCGGGACGTATTGGTAAGATGTCAGTGCTGCATATGCCTGAGAATTGTGGCCTAGCAATCTTACCTAAATAGGGTCTCAGCTTTCCGTATAGAATATGATTTGGACTAAAGGAAAATTTTGAGCTTAATATTTCCCCTTGCTTAACAGGAGAAATATTAAGCAGTCTTCCGCCTGATTCTATGTGCTCCAAACCAACGTAAAGCGTGCCATCAACAATTGCCTCTGGCGAAACTGATCGTCTCTCGATCAGAGCGACTTCTTCTAATGGGGCAGTAGGAAACTTTGCTATCACAGCATCGCCTCCAGCTCATTCAAACCCTTGGCAAGGTCTACTTCCAGTGCTTTAAGCTCTGCAATGATCTCTTGTGGTGGGCGGTGCTCTACTGCTTGATGCACCACTTCCTTGTAGCGGGTGATGGAAAGGTCATAGGCGGCTTTGGCAATGTCGTCCTTCGGCACGCAGAAGCTTTGTTCCGTAAAGGCGCGGTTCAACTCCTCGCCAGTACGCTCGTTCCAACGTGTAAGAACATCCGGCAGGTTGTTCTTAGCGTGCTCATCCCCTGCCAACGCTTCAGCAGGTTTCACGCCCAGTTTATCCGCAGCTAGCAACAACTGGCGCTTATCGTCCAGGCTGTATCCATCCGCCTGCAGGTCATAAAACCAAACGTTTTCCGTGCCGCCACTGTTGGTTTTCTGGAAGATAACAATAGCAGTTGAAACACCCGCATAAGGCTTAAACACACCTGAAGGTAGCTTGATGATGGCGTCCAGCTTGTGATCTTCCACGATCATCCGGCGCAGCTCTTTATGCGCTTTGGAGGAGCCAAACAGCACGCCATCTGGCACAATCACCGCCGCACGTCCGCCAGGTTTCAAGAGTTTCAAAAACAGCGCCATAAACAGCAGCTCTGTTTTCTTTGTCTTGACGATCTTTAACAGGTCTTTTGAGGTGGCTTCATAGTCCAGAGAGCCAGCAAACGGCGGGTTGGCGAGGATGAGGCTGTAAGCATCTTCATCACCGGCATGCTCTTCCGCCAGACTATCCTTATAACGAATGTCACCGCCATCAATGCCGTGCAGCTGCATGTTCATGGAACCAATGCGCAACATGGTGTTGTCAAAATCATAACCGTGGAACATGCCATGATGGAAGTGCTCACGCTGCGCAGCATCGCGGAACAGTTCACTGTGATTTTCGCGCAGGTACTCACCAGAGGCCACAAGGAAGCCTCCTGTGCCGGCAGCAGGGTCGCAAATGGTATCCTTCGGCGTTGGAGCCATCAGCTCAATCATCAGTTGAATGATGTGGCGCGGCGTGCGGAACTGCCCGTTGGCGCCAGCACTGGCGATCTTGGAAAGCATATATTCATAAAGGTCGCCTTTGGTGTCGCGGTCCTCCATGGGAATGTCAGAGAGCATATCCACCACCTTCGCAAGTAGGGCAGGCGTTGGGATGGTAAAGCGGGCACCCTTCATGTGCTCTGCATGGGAGGTGCCTTTTTCACCCATCTGGCGTAAGAAGGGGAAAACATGTTCGGCAACAATATCGTACATTTCGGCTGGTGCACGATCTTTGAAAACGGACCAGCGCATATCCGCGTATGGGCGATCTTTGGTATCATTGCCTTCCGGGAAGATCACCCGTTCGATAGGTTTGCCAAGGCGGTTGGCCTTGCGCTCTTCCAGCGTCTGGATTTCGTCAAGGCCCTTCATGAACAGCAGATAGGTGATCTGCTCCATCACCTCCAGCGGGTTGGAAATGCCGCCTGACCAAAACGCATCCCACACATTATCAATTTTGCTACGAAGCCCGCCGGTGATCACAATGAAACCCTTTGCATCTATAAATCTGACGAGGAATGTAGCGGGTAGCAACAAGCAGCGAAAGTGAGGTGTGCTGCGTGCCCCTCAAAAGTTGTGCAAGATAACTTGCAGGATTGGAGTTACAGCATCCAGCTGAGTTTTTGATGAAGCCGCGAGAATACGAAGACAGTAAAGGGGCCTTACAACCGGCTGCGTAAAATGACCCAATCCTAGTCTACTATTGAGAATAGTGATTAAGTTTTGATTTGAAAATCAATATAAGTATTTGATTTATAATGAAAAATATAAATTTGGGTGCTGATTGCCTGTAATCAGAGAGTTTTCAAAATGGCAGAAAAAAGCCATTTCCCACTTATCAGACTGATCAAAACAGTGGTCATGATTAGTTTTGATAAGCCAGCCGACTAATCATGATTACTTTTTCTTCCCTGAGTTTCCGGAAAACCCAGCCTTTGGAGGCTGTTTGATTAGCTTTGATTACAATGAATAGCCGCGCTGATGAACGAAATCGCCGGCCAGTGCCCGCAAAGGGCCCTTTTCCCACCGCTACACAAAGAAGGGACCATGGTCGCAGGATAGGCCCCACCCAGTTTTTTTTATTGTCTGAGTGAACTTTAAGCAAAAACCTAGCGATTATTTGAGGGGAGCTAGATGAGCCGTAGAGACGCATGTGCCAAAACTGACATATCTTTGTAGGCCATAAATTTAGTCTCTCTCTAGCGCAATTCAAAGAACTTGTGATGGGCCTTTGTAGCAGCGCAGACTGAACCTTTTGGATTGTCAATGATAAGGGCCACCTAGGTATAGAGGTGAAATCAATATAGAGCGCTTTGGTTGAGGTATTTGAACTATGGCGATATATCTTTAAGGTTAACCATTTGAAATAAATGGGTTATTGGGGATCTATATGCCAACTCAACAAGTTGTTAAACATTGCTGGACTTGCGAGAGCAAAACCTTCCACATTCGAAATCGACCCAGTCACATTTTGCATCTGCTTTTAACGGTTGTGACTGGAGGCCTATGGCTCATTGTTTGGCTGGGTGTTTCGTTACTGACACCTTCCAGCCCAGTTTGCACTGATTGTGGTTCAAGAAAAATTCTGTAAGTTCTAATAACAGAGTGGGCCGTCAACCTCACTCTGCCCTTCCTTCTCTCTTTCTCATAATTCAACTGATGTGACATTCTCTAAAATTGCTTTAGAGGTTGAAGGATAGCTGTGTCTGAAAGTTGATCGTTGCAGTATTCACAATAAGGTCTGCCGGCTGGATGTACTTTAAAAATCAAGTTCGATACTGTGGCGGCAGATTGGAACACGTTGTGGTAACACACGAAGGTAACATGACGCGGAAGAATTAGGTAAAGCTATAACCCGGCCCACACACAGCAATGGGGTGTAGCCAAGTGGTAAGGCAACGGTTTTTGGTATCGTGTACCGTAGGTTCGAATCCTACCACCCCAGCCATTTTTCTTGAAAATTTAGTCGAGTAATTTAGAGCCAGGCAATTTCGTGCCTGAGTTTTATTGTTTAACGAAGACGATCCGGGCGCTTACGCCAGGCTGTCACCAAACGGGCACTCTGAAACTGGCTTAAACGGAGACTTCTCCGTGCCTGAGCAGGTACATACCCGGCTATATGCACATCACAATGAAGCCCGGCCCGAAGACGATACCGCCCGGATCGCTCATGCACGGAGTCCGCCGATGATCGCGTTACCACCACCGATACCTTCCTGGAACTCGCTTCACCAAAGAGGTCAGAGCGCGATACGTGCATGTAACACAAAGCAGTGTGTTTCAAGTATTTATAATTGACGACGGCAGACCATGGGATGTTCTGAGCAACAAAGAAATGCAAAGTACAGAAAGGTTCGGCATAAAATTCAAATCGCGTTAAACAAGAGGCGTATACCCAGAACTGCAAAACTCTATAGTATAGCAGCTTGAAAGTTTGTGTTGAAGCAGCCGACCATAGTTCGTCACCACGACGCTCCCGGACCAATAACAAAAGATGAGTGAACAGTGCGTGAACGCCAGAACAAAACTGGCGATAAGACGGTAATTGCCAGTTTGCTTTTGAGGGAAGTACTCTGTTTTAAGGGGGGAGACCTAATGAACGTGGCAGAGTGGCTGGCCCGTACAGCCAGAACAACGCCGGACGCACCTGCGCTTTTCCATGGAACGCAGCTCGTAGCGACCTACGGACAGTTTGGCGCACGCTCCGCTGCTATAGCCGGTTCCCTGCAGAGCGACTATGGTGTTTCCAGAGGTGACCGTGTTGCCATCTTCATGAAAAACCGCGCAGAATATCTGGAAGCGAGCTACGGCATCTGGTGGTCCGGCGCTGCTGCAATCCCGATCAATGCAAGGCTGCATCCCAAAGAAGCAGCGTGGATCATTGAAAATGGCGGGGCAGCCGCCGTCTTCATCTCTGATGATGTCGGTGTGGATTTCATCAGAGAGATCGACCAGTCCAAAACCAAAATCGTCCCGGTCGATCAGGACAGCTATAAGCATATGCTTGCCGCAGAGCCTCTTGCGCAGCCTGTGCCCATTAATGCGCAGGACATGGTATGGCTGTTTTATACCTCCGGGACTACCGGTCGCCCCAAAGGGGTGATGATCTCTTCGCAAAACATCCAGAGCATGATGCTGGGTTATTATGCAGGCATAGGCACACCAACGCACGAAGACGCCGCGGTTTACGCCGCTCCCATGTCCCACGGTGCAGGCATCTACAGTTTCCTGCACGTTGTGGCTGGTGGCCGTCACGTCTGCCCCGTCTCCGGCGGGTTTGACGCAACAGAAATTCTGGAAATGGCCCCGCAAATCGGCAGGGTCGCTATGTTTGCTGCACCCACAATGGTGCGCATGCTGGTGGACGTTGCCAAGGCGACAGGATCAGCAGGTGAGGGGCTGGACACCGTCATATATGCGGGTGGCCCAATGTACTTCGCTGACATAGTTGAAGCCGTTGACGTTCTTGGCCCACGCTTCGTGCAGATCTACGGACAGGGCGAATGCCCCATGGCCATCACTGTTCTGAACCGCGAGCAGGTCAGCGACAGAAAACATCCCCGATGGAAAGAAAGATTGAAGTCAGTTGGGGTAGCTCAAGTCGCCTCAGATGTCCGTGTGGTAGGAGAGGACATGAAAGACTTGGCTCAGGGTGAAATCGGTGAGATTGTTGTGTCCGGTTCAGCGGGGATGTCCCACTCTTTGTTGAAATTCGCCTGAGAGACGTTGCGGGCTTATAGGTTATGCAGCTCCTTTGATCTGG